>NZ_JBKTXS010000028.1:0-27412 GCF_046951855.1 Lentihominibacter sp.
AGCTTCAGGATCCATATTATCAAGGGTTCGCAGCACAAGTATCATTTTTTCTGCTGCTTTCTATCGTTCCTATATTTCTGTTGATGACACAGCTTCTGGGATTGTTTGATATTTCAGTGGAAAGTGCGCTGAAACTTATAGAAGCTTATACAGGTAAAGAAATGTCGGGAATGCTGCGGCAGCTGTTTGAATTCAAGTCCGCCGGATTCAGTTCTGTTATTTTTGCTGCAATTGCACTCTGGGCAGGATCGAGAGCCTCCTTTGCCATCATGAGGATAACGAATTATACGCTTACGGGAGGACGGAGTACCGGAAGAAATTATTTTGTAGAGAGATTCCGTGCAATCAAGACGATAATAATAACGATATTTACCATAGTTTTTTCACTTATAATATTGGCTTACGGCAAGCTGATACTGGAACTGGCGTTGTCTGTGCTGGGACTGGATTCTCAGACATATGCAGACAACATCTGGATGTGGCTCAGATGGGTGCTGGGCTTTGTACTGTATTTTCTCATGGTCAGTTATAATTATTACCTTCTGCCCACGGAAAGGGTACAGTTTCGCAAAATGCTTCCGGGCAGCCTTTTTGCTTCGGTAGGTATGTTGCTGGTAACTTTGTGTTATTCCAGATATGCAAACTCACTTGCGGATTATGACTTGCTGTATGGGGCATTATCATCGGTAGTAGCAATACTTTTTTGGTTTTATCTGCTGTCGTGGGTGCTGTGTCTCGGAGTTTTGTGTATAAAGGTATGGGATGATACGAAGGAAAAAGAGCAGGTAAGTAAAAGAACTCCTGTGAATCTGTAGGTGCAGTATAAAGGAGCCAGATGTGATTGAACAGATAACATTGAAAGAATTGAAGATAGGAAAAACAGCTACAGTAATATCCGTAGGAGGAGAAGGGGCTCTCAGGCAGCATTTTCTTGACATGGGGCTTATTCCGGGTGTAAAGGTGACAATGGTAAAGCATGCGCCTATGGGTGATCCTATAGAATTGAGACTGCATGGTTATGAGCTTACTTTGAGAAAAGATGATGCGGCGAAGATAACAGTTCATCATGTGACAGATACTGATGGAACCGGAAAACATGCAAATTATGAAAGGGCTGTAGCTCATCCTGGTCTGGGAGAGGGAGGGAAATATCATGTTAAAGCAGATGAAGACCCTGTTCCGGAAGGCGAAACCCTGACATTTGCTCTTGCCGGAAATCAGAATTGCGGTAAAACAACACTTTTTAATCAGCTCACGGGAGCGAATCAGCATGTGGGAAATTTTCCGGGAGTGACTGTAGACAGAAAAGACGGAGTCATAAAGAATCATGATGATACCATGGTGACTGATCTTCCGGGTATATATTCCATGTCTCCATACAGCAGTGAGGAGTTGGTGACAAGACATTTTGTTCTTGATGATGATCCCAAAGGGATAATAAATATTGTGGATGCTACTAATATAGAGAGGAATATGTATCTCACAATGCAGCTCATGGAGCTTGACATTCCTATGGTCCTTGCTCTCAATATGATGGATGAGGTAAAAGACAACGGCGGATCTGTAAGAGTCAATGAAATGGAGCAAATACTGGGAATACCGGTGGTTCCCATTTCTGCAGCTAAAGCGGAGGGGATAAATGAACTGGTGGATCATGCTGTCCATGTTGCCAGGTATCAGGAACGTCCGGGAAGAATGGATTTCTGCAGTTCTGAAGAAAAGGGAGGAGCTGTACATAGATGTCTTCATGCTATAATGCATCTTATAGAAGATCATGCTGCAAAAGCAGGCTTGCCGGTAAGATTTGCTGCAAGTAAGCTGGCAGAGGGCGATGATATTATATTAGAGAGGCTGGGGCTGAGCCTGAATGAACGTGAAATGCTTGAACATATAATTATACAGATGGAAGAGGAATGCGGCTTGGATCGAGCCGCTGCCATTGCCGATATGAGGTTTAGTTTTATAGAAAAAGTTTGCGCTGCTACTGTAATAAAACCTGAAAAAAGCAAAGAACGATCCAGAAGTCATAAACTGGATAAGGTGTTCACGGGAAAATTTACGGCACTTCCGGCTTTCATAGGTATAATGGCTGTTATTTTCTGGCTGACGTTTAATGTAATAGGTTCGTTTCTATCCAACTGGCTGGATAAAGGAATAGGAGCTGTAACAGAACTGGTTGATAAAGCGTTGACTGCGCTTGATGTAAACAGTGTAATACATTCTCTTGTAATAGATGGTATCTTTAACGGAGTAGGCAGTGTACTCAGTTTCCTCCCGGTGATAGTGACGCTGTTTTTCTTTCTGTCATTGCTTGAAGACAGCGGATATATGGCCCGGGTCGCTTTTGTTATGGATAAGCTTTTGAGGAAGATAGGACTTTCGGGGCGGAGTATTGTTCCTATGCTTATAGGGTTTGGATGTACGGTTCCGGCAGTTATGGCAAGCAGAACGCTTCCTTCCGAAAGAGACAGGAAGATGACTATATTGCTCACACCGTTTATGAGCTGTTCGGCAAAGCTTCCTATATATGCGTTTTTTACCGCAGCGTTTTTTCCGGGTCATGGCGCGTTGGTAATGATAGGATTATACATAACAGGGATAGTAATAGGGATTTTGGTGTCGCTTCTGCTTAAAGGCACGGCCTTTAAGGGTGAGCCGGTTCCTTTCGTTATGGAATTGCCTAATTACAGGATGCCGGGAGCCAGGAATGTTACTTTTCTTTTATGGGAGAAAGCTAAGGATTTTATGCAGAGGGCGTTTACTGTTATATTTCTGGCTACCATAGCTATATGGTTCCTTCAGACTTTTGATGTACATATGAACGTGGTGATTGACTCAAAGGAGAGTATGCTGGCTGCCATATCGGGAGTGATAGCTCCGGTGTTTATTCCGCTCGGATTTGGAGACTGGAGAATATCTACAGCCCTGATGACAGGATTTATGGCAAAGGAAAGTGTAGTGTCTACTCTTTCTGTACTGTTTGGCTCTACAGGGGCTCTGGTAGGTGCTATAAGTCCGCTTACAGCGTTATCGCTTCTTGTATTTTGTCTTTTATACACCCCTTGTGTTGCTGCGGTGGCGTCAGTAAAACGAGAACTGGGAGGAAAATGGGCTATAGGGGTAGTAGCAGGACAGTGCACTGTAGCATGGCTGGCTGCTTTCATAGTTAAAATGATAGGCATGTTGATAGGTTATTAGATAAAAAGGTAGCAAAGTATTTTAACTTTGCTACCTTAATTTTTAAGAGAAACGGAGAGCCGGTTTTAGTTTTATCTGAGGATTCTTACTCTTATGATTCCTTCTCCTGTAATAGCTGACTCATCCACATCGCCGGTAGTTTCAGCGAGTGTATAGGCATATTCTCCTTTTACCTTATTTATTACATCACCGTCGCAGATTGCAGCAACTTTTTCGAGTACACCTGCATCAGCTTTTGAGATGATTGATATCCTCGTACCTTTTTTTGGTCCGAGTGTGCATGCAGGCATGTTTACAGAGTTTACGATATTGCCATTCTCAAGGTAATCCATCACCTGATCTACCGCCATAACAGCACAATTATCTTCTGCTTCGGCAGAAGATGCTCCCAGATGAGGAAGCGCCAGAATTCCTTTTTTTCCTATGACTGTATCATTAGGGAAATCAGTAATGTATTTTTTTACTTTGCCGCTGTCTATGGCTGACAGAAGATCACTGTCATTAACCAGTTTGTCTCTGGCAAAGTTGAGGAAGACGACTCCGTCTTTCATCTGTGCAAAAGCTTCTGCGTTTATCATTGCCTTGGTGCTGTCCATTACAGGAACGTGTATGGTTATGTAGTCACATTGAGGATACAGATCTTTTAGGGAGTCTGCAATATCGATGGTATTGGAAAGCGAGTGAGCGGCCTTTACTGAAAGGAATGGGTCATGGCCGATAACGTTCATGCCAAGACTTTCCGCAGCATTGGCTACCAGCACACCGATAGCTCCCAGCCCTATAACTCCTAAGGTCTTTCCTTTGATTTCAGTTCCTGCGAACTGGCCTTTGCCTTTTTCTACGGCTTTGCCAACATCTTCAGTGCCTATCAGTGTTTTAGCCCATTCGAATCCTTCGGTGATATTTCTTGCAGCCAGAAACATTCCTGCCAGACATAATTCTTTTACAGCGTTGGCATTTGCTCCCGGAGCATTGAATACCACTATTCCTTGCTGGGCACATTTATCGAGGGGGATGTTGTTCACGCCTGCTCCTGCTCTTCCTACAGCCATGAGATCAGCCGGAAGATCCATATCGTGCATGTTATAGCTTCTGAGTATGATACTGTTTGCTTCCTGAACATTTTCTGTTATTGTGTATTCATCAGTCAGACGAGCAAGTCCGGCCGGTGATATTTTGTTTAGAGTGCTAATTTTATACATTTTTTTACCTCTCATTTAACTAACTAATCATAATTATTATATCACTTTAAAGCGATTGGGTAAAGTCCCAGAATGTAATACACTGAACACCAAACGGAGGAAGCGTTACTTCTAAAGGCTTCCCGCAGGGAAATAGGCTAAGTTTCTGAAGATGTACATCAGGAGCAGAGGCTTCGTTTAAAAGTGAAATCATTTTTTTGTCAAGTTCGGATGGATATCCCAGTCTTTGCCACTGAGAAAAGGCATCGAGATCTATTTGAAGCCGCTGTATTTTCACAAAAACATTTAACGGAACAGAAATTTTTTTCATGCCGTTCATATCGAAGATATATTTTCTTTCAGGCGCGGAATGTGCAGCTGTTTCGACTGTTTTTAAAATTTGCGGAGATAAAAGCTGCTCTTTGGAAAGAAGTGCAAGGATATCTTTCGGCATGTTATAAAGAAGGAATGTTATTTTTTCTTTTGAAGCTGCTGAAAAGCAGCCATTTATATGATGTAAAGATTCTGTGCCCAATGATTCCAAAAATTCATTCAGATAGAAAGACGCCTTTTTTATTCCTTCGGAAGTCATATTTCCGGGAAAGGTGCCGAAAACTGATGAGATATTTGTATCCGGTTTAAAAAATTGCGGAAATTTTCTTTTAAAGTCTATCATATTGTTTTCCATACAGCCAAGCATGACGGCAGCAAAATATGGTGAATCGTAAAGCAGGCTGTTGTTTGGAAAATTTATGTGCTTTGCATTAGGAATATTGTTTTTTTCTGTTATTTGAGTATGACATATCAGTTCGCCGAACGGAATGCGAAGTATCTGGCATCTCTTTTCCTGAAGATCAGAGCTGTTTTTCGCTGTATAGTGTGACAGTGCTTCAAGAGCCTCTGTTATATCGTATATTGAAGTAGGTGACAAATATGAGATATCTTTATAACGTATGGTAGCTGCCTGATACTTTTTTCTGTAAGCAGTAGGTGTCATGTGGAACAGACTTTTAAAATGCTGGCTGAAGTATCTGTAGGAAGAAAACCCAAGTTCAAATACGATCTGGTTTATAGGCATATCGGTACCAAGAAGATATATTTCGGCTTTTTCTATTCTGATATGCTGCAGAAGATCAGAAAATGTAAGACCTATTCCCGATTTCACCAGGTGGGATATATGGTACCTATTGACAAATGTCAGATCTGCTACATCCTGAAGCTGTATTTTCTGAGGGAAATGCTCATAGAAATAAAACAGGATGGTTTTTAGTCTGTCAGCCTGCAATGCGTTGTCTCTCAGAGTGTTTTCTTTATGATCGCTCAGCAGGAAATATTCCGAGGTAAAGTGAAGCTCAAAATAATTCAAGAGGGATCGAAGCAGTATCTTTTCGTATTCGACTCTGTCTTTTTCTGCTTTTAACGGAAATATAAGAGGGTCTTCTTTTGTTTCTGGGACAGCCGACAGATGGAGAGTGAATATTTTTTTGATGGTGTTGACTATTTTAGAAAAATCCTCGCTGGCAGCGTCTTCGTAAAGATTATAGGCGGACACAAAGATTGTACCTTCTGTGCATGGGTCGTAAAACTTTGTGTTTATTTCGAGAATACACGTTTTGTTGGTGTCATCGGATGCGTACAGGGCATGAAGCTCAAAGGGATTTATTATGGTGAATTCGCCTTCGTGAAGCAGGTAGTCGGAAACCCCAACCTTTACAGACAGTGTCCCTTCCACAACGTAAATAAGCTCCATATGAAGATGGGAATGTATAGGATATTCCTCAATGGAGATAAAGGAGAAGGCTGATATGCAGTCATCTGAAAAGGGGAACTTTTTCATAAGCGGCTGTATGAGCTGGACGTTGATGTTATTGCTTGCAGACAAATTAACAACTCCTTTTAAGAAGATTAGTGCTTTGAGTGTCAGCGGTCTTTTGATATGTATAAGTATAACATAAAATAAGCCTTTTTAATAAAAATAAAACTGAATTAACTGAAAATTACCAATATACTGCATAATGATTACCAAGAAAGAACCTACTTTACGTTTGTCCTTTTGTGTAGAATTTAAAAAAACAAAGGAGGTTCGAACGATGAACAAAACAAACAAACTGTCCAATAAAACTATTTTTGGATATGCATTTGGATCATTAGCGGACGCTGCATCTTACAATTTTATAGTCATGTACATGCTGTATTTTCTTACTGCGATTATAGGTTTGAGCGCAGGTAAGGCAGGAATCATCATTTCTATTTCTACCATTGCATCAGCAGTATACGGACTATGTATTGGTCCTATGAGTGACAATACAAGAAGCAGATACGGAAGAAGAAGACCGTATCTTGTGATGGGCGCTGTCTTGCTTTTGATAGGCATGATTTTGCTTTTCAGACCATTCGGATTCGGAGAGAGCGGCGCATTCGTATTTTATCTGGCAATGCTGCTGGTAGTATGGATAGGCTACGGATCGTTTCTCACACCATATAATGCTTTGGGGCCTGAACTCACTTCAGATTACGATGAAAGAACTAAGCTCAGAACTCCTGCGGGAATCTTTAACTGCATAGGTAACATCATAGGAATATCACTGCCTCTTACAGCAGTAGCATTTTTCGCAAAGAGAGGAGCTACAGAGGGAGAAGCGTGGAGCTACTTCGCTATTATTCTGGCAGCAGCTTGCGCAATAGCTATTCTCATCACATGGAAGTCAACTAAAGGAAAAGAACTTCCTATGGAAATTCTCATGCAGGAAGAAAAGGAAAGAAACCCTGTTAAGACTTATTGGCAGATCCTTAAACTAAAACCTTTCAGATGGATAATAGGGTTCGTGGCAATGTTTGCCATAGGTTACATCGTATTCCAGTCGGGACTCATATACTACATACTGTTCTATGCAGGCATGAGCGAGGCCCAGATGTCTCAGGCAATGTTTATCAACATATTTGTGGCGATGATAACGACACTTGTGATATCGGCGCTGGCAATGAGGATAAATAAGAAGAAGGCTTTTACAATATGCTTCCTCTTAAGCGCAGCGGGAATGATCGTATTGTATTTTGTTGGGGTGACATCCTTCCCTATGCTGCTTGTTCTTTTAGCAATATTCGGTATCGGCAACAGCTCATACTGGCTTCTCATCTATCCTCTCATATATGACCTCAGCGAGGTTTATGAGTATAAGTACGGAAAGCGAAAAGAAGGTTCACTGCTTTCAATGCTTGCATTTGTGTTTACTCTGGCGACTGCTCTGGGCACTCAGGTTCTTACTATAACCATGACTATGGTTGGATATGATCCGGCTCTTCCTGTACAGAGTGAAGGAACAGTGACGGGAATAGCCAATATAGTTTTCGGAATACCTATCGCAACATTTATATTAGGGGCGCTTTGCTGTATGGCTTATCCGCTTTCAAAGAAGGCCTATGAGAGGCTGATAGTACAACTCGATAAGAAGAGAGCAGGGGAAGAGACTGACAATACAGGGCTTGAAAGAATTTTATAGCAAGGCTGAAAGGAGGATAACTTGATATGGCTAAAAGCAGTTATACCGGCGGGCAAGTACTTACCGATGTCACGCCCGGTCTTAAGAAAAAGGTATTCTCATTAGGCGCAATGACGTTTTTAATCTATTGCGCCTGCGCCGGCGGCGCCTTTGGCATTGAGACTATGATATCATCGGCAGGTCCGGGGCTTACACTGATACTTCTGGTATTAATCCCTCTCATGTGGGCAATGCCTATAGGCTTATATTGTTCGGAGCTCACTAATCTGGCGCCTGTTGAATCAGGGCCCTATGTATGGGCAAAGATGGCTTTCGGAGAATTTTGGGGCTTTTCTTTCGGATTTTGGATGTCGATGGCAGCTTATCTGACAGGGTCGGCATACGTGGTACTGGCAATGGATTACATAGGTTTGTTTGTCTCTATGTCGCCTGCTATGATCTTTATCATAAAAGCAGCCATAATAATACTGTTTACGATTGTCAATCTCAGAGGTCTGCAGGAGGTGAGCATACTGAGCACTATATTCAGTGTTATCATACTTATTGCTTTTGCTGCAGTGGCTTTTGTAGGTATGGCAAACTGGCAGTACAATCCTATGGATCCTGTTATACCCCAGGGAGAAGGCGTAATGTCAAGCTGGGGAACAGGTATAGCTGTGGGAGTATGGATGTACTGTGGCTACGTTACCATATCATTCCTTGGAGGAGAGATAGAAAATCCTAAAGTAATATCAAAGGGGATGAAGCTGGGTATCGTTATAATAGCATTAAGCTATATACTTCCTACATTGGGCGGAATAGTGTCCACCGGACCTTGGACTGAGTGGGGAATAACCATAGATTATTCATCAGTGCTTTATCAGCATATAGGACCTTGGGCCGGAGCCGCATTCATGATAGTGGCGGTAATCGCGCAGTTTGCTATTTTTAATGCATCAATAGCCACGGCATCCAGATCATTTATGGTTTTGGGACAGGATAACCTCTGTCCTAAATTCCTTTCCAAGGTTTCTCCTAAGAGAAAGGTGCCTGTATGGCCGATACTGATATTGGCGGCCGTAAATCTGATACTGGTAAACTTTAACTTTGAGATATTGGTCACAATACTGTCACCCATTTTATTCGTAACATATGTAGGATTGAGTTTCGCTTATGTTAAGATAAGAAAAGATTACCCTGTTGAGAAACGAGGAGATTTGTACTATGTTAAGAATAAGCTGGCTCCTGTGTACATATGCGGAGGTCCGCTGGTAATAGGAATAATCAGTTTTCTGGTAAATGGCACAGAGTATTTCCTGTTAGGATTCATCGCAATAATAGCTGCGGTGGTTTGCTATCCTATATTCAAATGGATATACGGAGGACTTAATAAGAACGATCCTGACGGAAGCCCGATTAATCCGAAGACAAAGCTTGCTAAAGGGGATATAGGCAGATTCGGCATATTCTTCCTGATGTTTGGAGCTATAGCATTTCTGGGTTCCTTCTTCTTAGCTTGGTATGAAGGAGATTGGGGACCTGCATATTATCTTGATATGTATGGTTCCGGCATAATGAGCGATTTCTGGCAGATGATTCAGATCGCAAGATGGGGCGGAGTAGTAATGCTGATTCTGGGAGTCTCACTGTTTGCAGCAGGAAAGAAATGGGATCCGGCGCATAAAGAGGATTGATAATCAAGGATAAAAAAAGGCTTATGGGTTGCCTTTGAAAAATCTAAATAATTTATATGAGGGGAATAAAATGACTAAAAAAATTTACGGTAACGGAAAAATCTATACAGTGGATAAACAGTGTCCGTGGGCGGAAGCTTTCTGCGTCGAAGGTGATAAGATATCAGCTGTGGGAACGGAAACGGAGGTACGTGAAAAGGCGGGACCGGATGCAGAGTACATAGATCTTGGCGGTAATATGGTGCTTCCGGGATTCATAGATTCTCATATACACGCTCTACAGGGAGCTGAGGAGCTGCTGTTTAAGGTGAATCTTGCGGAAGCTCAATCAAAGGAAGACTGCATTGAGACTATAAAAGACTTTTACAGCAAGCATCCTGATACGGATTTTATAGAAGGCGTAGGATGGATAAATACGTATTTTGACGATCTGGGGCCGAGAAAAGAATGGCTTGATGAGATAACGACTGACATACCTATAGTCCTCGATTCAGGAGATCATCATTCCATATGGGCAAATTCAAAAGCTATAAAGACAGCCGGAGTAACGAAAGATACGCTCATAGACGGAGGTGTGGTGGAACTGGATCCTGATACAGGTGAGCTGGCGGGGACATTCAGGGAAAACGCTCAGGTGCCTTTTCATGCTATAAAGCCTATATATTCAGTTGAAAAAATCAAGGAAGCTGTGGTATTTCTGGAAGATCTGATGGGAAGTCTCGGCATAACCATGGTACATGATCCTATGGTGGAACTTAATTCCAATGATCTAAAGTGCTATAAAGAGATGGATAGTAAAGGAGAACTGAGAATAAAGATCCGAGGTTCACTTATGACCAGACCTGAGTCAATAGATGGGATACGTGACGAATATATTAAAGAACGAGAAAGATGTAATAAAGATGGCCATTTTCAGGTTAAGAGCGTCAAAATGCTGCTGGACGGTGTGATAGAGGGCGCTACGGCATATCTTAAAGAGCCGTATGCTCACAGGCCTGATTATATAGGTGAACCTATCTGGACAGATAAACAGCTTAGGGAGCATTTTAAATGGGCGGAGGCAAACGGATTTCAGACTCACAGTCACGTCATCGGAGATGCTGCAGTGGCTCAGATGCTGGATGCTCTTGAATATTCCGAGAGGGAAAACGGAAGGCCTAATATCAGACCTGTAGGTGCTCATATGCAGATAGTGGATAAGGCTGACTACGGCAGGCTGAAAAAGCAGAAAGTAATAGCCTCTGCAAATCCATATTGGTTTGCTAAGGAAAAAGGTTATTTCTACGGTCTTGAAGCGCCATATCTTGGCATGGAGCGTGCGGAACACGAGTACCCTATGAGAAGTCTTAAGGATGAAGCGGGAGTATTGTTGGCCTCAGGAAGTGATTTTCCTGTGACATTCCCTCCTGCGCCGCTTACGGCTATACAGATGGGCGTTACAAGATGTGATTTCAGGGATGATTGGTCAGATCCCGACAGTGTTCTTAACAAAGATGAAGCAGTAACAGTTGAAGAGATGATACGCAGCTTTACCATAAATGCGGCTTATGCAGATTTTGCCGAGGATATTACTGGCTCTATAACACCGGGGAAATATGCAGATTTTGTAGTGCTGGGCAAAGATATATTTCAGGTTGCCGCTGATGAAATCTACAAGATACCTATAGTGATGACGGTTTCGGAAGGGAAAGTGATTTACGATGGGTCCGCTGATTGAGCCGGGTAAGGGATTCAGAGATCTTAAGGCAGACTGGAAGTGCAGCAGCCGTTCTATTTTCGCAGCGCTGACTTCTCTGGTGTTTGTCTTGTCGGGAGCCATACCTATGCTGGCCTCTGTGGCAAACAGTGCAGGACTGACTTCCCGGCAGGCAGCCTCTTTCGTAATGTGCAGCATGGCAGTGGGAGGAATAATTTCTATTATTGCCAGTCTGTATTACAGAACTCCTTTTTACTTTGCTGCGTCACTTACCGCTATAGTTGTTCTGGCGCCTATGTTTGAGGAATTCTCCATAGCAGAAATGGTGGGAGGTTTCATAATAGCGGGAGTTGCCTTATTCGCCATAGGAGCAACAGGACTTATGGGGTGGATGGGGGAGCATCTTCCTCTTCCCGTAGTGCTGGGAATGGTGGCGGGAGTGTTTATGAGCTATGGTCTGGATATAGTCTCTTCAATAATAAAAGACCCTTTATCAGGCTGCATAATAGCCGGGACATTCGTGGTTTTTCCGCTTATAACCAAGAAAGTACCTCCTCATATCATTGCTTTGACGGCAGGGATAGTCTGCGCTGTATTCATACATGGCAGCAGCTTCAGCGGGGGTTTTGATGATGGAGCTGTGGGGCTGTCATATCCCTATATAGTGATGCCCGATTTTTCGGGAAACGTGGCACTGACAGTATCGCTGCCTCTTGTTATAATGGCATTGGCAGATGTATTTAAAGGGTATGGAGTCCTCAAGTCTAACGGATATGATATGCCTCTTAATACAGTGACTACTCTCAGCGGGATAGGCTCGGTTTTAGCTGCATTCGGCATCGGGCATACAATATCTCTGGCAGGTCCTGTCATAGCTATACTGGCAGGAAAGGATGCAGGAGAAAAAAAGACACGCTTTGTAGGCGCAGTGATTTACTGCTGTGCAGTTATGATAGTCTGCGTTCTCTCGGGAATATTGATACCTGTTATCATGCAGCTTCCCGAGACAGTGATAGACCTTATATGCGGTCTTGCCATGACAGGGCTTCTTGTCAGCTCTCTTCAGGGAGCTTTCGGAGCAGGCAAATTTCATATGGGTGCATTAGCTGCCTTTCTCATAGGATTGTCTAAGGTGACGCTCTTTGGCATAGGGGCGCCTGTGTGGGCTGTTGTTTTCGGACTGATCGTATCGCTGTGCATGGAACGTGAGCAGTGGGGCAAAGAAATTCAACGGTAACAGAAAAAATTTGAAGATCATTGGCAAGTGATTATGGTGTCAATGATCTTTTTATTTGAAATCATGTTATAATCAATCCGTTACAGGAGGGAAAAATATGGAATTATTACAGGCAATGAGAGAAAGGCATTCGGTAAGAGCATATACAGATAAACCAATAGAAGGTAAGGTAAAAGAGGATCTGCTGTCCTTTGTTGAAAAATGCAATAAACAAAGCGGACTTCATATGCAGGTGATTCTCAATGAGCCGGAGGCATTTAACAGCTTGATGGCTCATTACGGAAAGTTTTCAGGAGTCAATAACTATATAGCATTGATAGGTGATAATGGTCCGGATCTGGATGAGAAGTGCGGCTATTGGGGAGAGAAAATCGCGCTGTATGTTCAAACTCTGGGAATGAATACATGTTGGGTCGCAATGACATATAGCAAAAGAAAAGCTCATTTCACAATAGAGGCCGGAGAAAAGCTGTGTCTTGTAATCGCTGTAGGATATGGCTTGACTCAGGGAGTTCCTCATAAGTCAAAACCGAGAGCACGTGTAATGAAAACCGGAAAGATTACACCTCAGTGGTTTGTAAAGGGAGTTGATGCAGCGTTGCTGGCTCCTACAGCTATGAATCAACAGAAATTCAGATTTTCGTTGGAGGAAAATACTGTGACGGCAAAGGCAGGAATAGGTTTTTACAGTAAAGTGGATCTTGGAATAGCTAAGTACCATTTTGAACTCGGGGCAGGCAGAGAAAATTTCAAATGGAAGTGATTTTATCTTTAATCCGTAAAGTAATTTTTTACACTATATTTTACCACTAAAAAATCACCCATGAAGGTGCTTTTAAATGTAAATGGTAAGTATCCCGGTAAATACCTTTCAATATCGATGCAGACAAGTGCATCTGGCAATGGAAAAAGAGCTGAAAGAAGACAAGATAGATAACACATCACTGATACTTGAAGAAAAACTTTAGGGGCATCATCTGAGCCATTCTTTGCCAAGGTGGATCTGAAGCCCGTACATAACAGATCATGTGGCATAAACATCAGGTTCAACGATACGATTGTGAACATTGCTCCCGATGCATCTGACAGGCATGTCCGTATATGGTGCTTTAGGGCATTGCAAATGTTAAGTGAATACAGATTTGATGAAATATATAGCTTGTGGACATACTGATCTTTACAAACGTTTTGAAGCAGGTAATTTTAAAATGAACAGTTTAAAAGTCTGATGCAAGGCTTCGCTATCGATCCTGGGATAAGGAAAATAAAGACGCCGGGGAGCATGCTTTAAATATTGAAATTTCAACGAAAAACAGGCTGGTTTTATTTGAAAAAAGCTTTTTCTGTTCCTGCTTTTATGGTACAATTTGGGTGTGAAAACAGATAAGCTTACCAGAAAACAACTGAATGATCTGGATAAAGATATACTGACTAACCTGCTTCTTGATATGTAAAAGCAGATGGCAAAACAGGCAGCAGTTATCGAAAAGCTCACAGAACATATCGCACTAATAAATCCGAAAAACTATGGCAGGAAGAGTGAAAAGATAGATGTTGATGCAGACCAGCTTGATATGCTCATAGAAAACAATATGGTGACATGATGAATGTTAATATAACTAATCTATGAAAAAAATGTTTGGCTATATCAGCCAGGTCGTGTAGTTCAATAGGAGAATAAAATTATGGCAGGAGCTTCAGTAATCGTAACGAATTTTTCATATATTTTGATCATAATAGTGTGTACTTCAATGGCAACATTGTATATTCGCAGAGTTGTTAATAAAGGAGAGCCGATATACAAGGCAGTATCGTCCCTTACGGGAGCTATGCTGTTATATGCCGTTTTTGAAATGTTTGCTGCATCGATGTATTTGACCTTTTTATCAGACGAGGGAAGGTTTTGGCTTGTCACAGCTTCCGATCTGGCGTTTTTCGCTATCATCGTTTCATGGGTTGAAATGCTCATATTTTTATCAGGAAACCCGTATACTATAAAACCTAAAGGTATTATAGTATATACTGTTATATATGCTGTTATCGTAGATACCTTTGCGTTTATAAGCGGCCGTATAGCTGTGGTACAGTATTCATTTATTCTGGACAATATGATCCTGATATGTAATATGATCTTTGATATTACATATTTTATCATAGGTCTTGTATTTTTCAAGTATGCATTGACCGCGATGCGGGAAGAAAAGCATCGCGGGATAATGATGAGTTTCAGTTTGGTACTGTCGATTTATATGTTATATATCATATATTGGGATATATGTTCAGGAACCGTTGACAGAGAGAATTATTTAAAATATCAGGATTTTGATTTTATATTTATAATATATATTCTGGTAGGCCTCTTTATCATACTTATGGCAAGCAGAAATACGGGTCATGTATTAGGCTTTGATATTTCTAAAACGATAGCATTGGAGCAGACAGAGGAAACAGACTGGGAAGAGATATCAAATAAGTACAAATTGACAATGAGGGAGATAGAAGTTGCACAGCTTGTCAGCCTCGGCATCAGCAATCCCGATATAGGGAATAGACTTTTTATAAGTGAAAGTACGGTAAAGCATCATCTCGGAAGTATATATAAAAAAATGGATATCAAAGGACGGTTTGAATTGATAAATATATTAAAATCATAAAATACAAAGGGGAAAATGCGAATATTAGACCATTGTGCTATATACAAGCAGGATGCTTTTTTTTAGACTTATGTAAAAACATAGGTCTATTTATTTTTGCAGAATGCAAAGGAAGGAGAAAACATGAATTTGAAAAAAATATTGGGCATAGGTTTGTCATCGGTTTTGATCACGACCATGCTATTCGGTTGCGGAGCATCCGGAACCAACGAGAGCGAAAATGCGGAAAAGGCAACGGAAAAATATGCGGAATACATGCCTGAGACAGAAGAGATTTTCAGTTATGTTGAAGGATTGGCTAATCTCGATGGAACAAGACAGTCAGGCGCTCCGGGCGGCATAGCAGCACAGAACTATATCATGGATAGATTCAATGAATACGGACTGGAGGATGTTCACGTGATTCCGACGGAAACAGACCTTTGGACATGCGATGACTGGTCGCTTTCGGTGCAGGGACAGGAAATCGATTCCTATAGGATGTATATGAGCCTATTTGATGGCAAATACACGGAGGACGGAGAACTTAAAAAGGATGTAGACGGGAAGGTATCAAAGGACAAAGGTGTATATGGAACTTTCAGTACATCTGACGAGGGTAATGTAGAGGATGCGGAGCTGTTGTATGTAAAGAATGTAAATGCTTTTAAAAAATTAAACCCTGATGATGTAAAGGGAAAAATGGTCGTTTCCAATATAGCATCGCTTTACAGTGAACCTTTAGAATATTATTATGCTCAGTCGATGGGAGCGGTAGGCTTTGTCGGCATACTCAGCGAATATTTTGACAGCAATAAATATAATCCAGAAGATATGTCATATGTAAACGGTAGTTTTGAAATACCGGGATATTATGTTACTAAAAAAGATGGAGATACTATCAAATCTCTGATTAAAGATGCCAAAGATTCGGGCGAAGCTGCTGATGCTCATTTTGAAATGACTGTCGATGCAGAAAGGACTGACAAGGCAGGTGCAGTAGTCGGTATACTGCCTGGAAGCGAAGATGGCGACGGGAAGATGATAATGATGAACTCCCATTATGACGCTACTACGCCGGAAGGAGCGACACAGGATGCTTCAGGCTGCTCCATGGTGCTTTCAATGGCGAAATTCTATTCGCAGATACCACAGGAGGACAGGGCCCGCGGAATACTGTTTGTACTTAACGATACACATTCAAGTGATTATGACGCTCATGATAATGTAGCAAAAGAATATCTCGGCGGTGAGTGGGTAGACGAAGAGGCTTGCGTCATACCCGGCTTAAAGGATACAGATGTATTGGCAGATATATGTGTAGAACATATATCCGAGGAAGCCACTATAGAAAACAATGAACTTGTGATGACAGGCAATGTTTCACAGAGAGTGGCTTATGTAGCTAACGCGCCGGCCATGGTAGAGATAGTGGAAGATGAAACTGCAAATCTCCAGGATGAAGAAAATACTGGAACCACAGAAGTTCAGCTTATCGGTAAAGATGACGCTATCGTTACAGATGCGGATCTGTTTTGGTGTGATGGTTATGGTATCCCTGTAGTAAGTCTTATAAGCGCACAGCCATATATGTATGACGACTGTGACACACTTGAGAAGCTTCCCCAGAGAGCTCTTAAACCAGTAGCAGAGTCACTTGCGAATATCATCTGGCGTTTCATGAGTCTTGATGAAGCGGATTTCGAATATGAATAAAAACAGTAAGGAGAGTCTCTTGTATCGATATGCAAGTCATATGTAAACAAAGGAAGGAACACGATGGAGAAATCGAAAGATTCTAAACTGATTTATTAAAACATTGATGATAAAAATTTTTAGACACAGATAATGCCGTTTCTATATTTCACTACCGATATCAGCTTTCTCTGTGAAGCTAATAAGGCAGTTCTGTTTCGTAAGTTTGATTCAGAACGAAAAATGGCTCCAAATGTAGACAAGAGGACTTAAAAGGCTTTTTCCTTTTTAAGTCCTCTATTAAATCATGGTGGTTGTGGTTGTTCTGTTTCGTAAAAGGCTTGTCCTATGGTGTCTCAGCTTCGCCTTTTTCCTTTATTTTGCTATCAATATATACTCTCATATATCTTCTTACCGTCTTTAAGAACGGTGCTGATATTCGGATTTGTTTCACGTAATTCTTTTTCTTGTATTTCTGAAAGAGTATACTTATAGTTACCATATTTATCTAAGCAAAAAACGGTATGTTCTAATTCTTCATCTTTGTTCTTTCCGCTCCACCTTATTTGGATATTTTCTTCGTTCTCTTCTGTATAATAATCTAAAACTGCATTGTGAAAATGAAGAACAAAATCAAAATAACCCGGCATTGACTGATTGGGCAATGTGTAATAAGTATCCTCATCAATTACCTTTTTATAGTGCCCCAATTGCTTATCAAAGCGAAATTCATTCATTTCTACGCCATTTTCAAATTTTTCTTCTAAAGATTCCTTTGTATTATTCCAAATGATTCCCCAGCCTATTGCACTCAAAATCAATATTGTCATAATACAAAACAGAATTAAAAGTGTATTTTTTTTAAACCTTTTACTAAAGGTTATCTGCATATTCAATTTCTTAGTCATCTTCTTGTCCTCCTTTAGCATAACATCTAGGGAGATATTGAATTGATCACTCATAGCTATAAGTGTTTCTAAATCCGGATAATTCTTTTCTTTCTCCCAATTTGATACCGTTTGTCTTGTAACATGAAAAATCTGGGCAAATTCTTCTTGAGTCATTTTCTTTGCTTTTCGTATATCAGAAATTGTTTGTCCTAGGCTCATGCCTCGTATCCTCCTTTCGGTTTCTATTATGTCTTTAATCCTTTCAGATGGCTAGCAAGTTTAAATTGCATTGAATACTGTACTTCGCAAGTGATATTTACATACTGATTTTTTTCTTATTCTATTATAATCCAGCGCTTTTTAAATCGTAATAATTTCAGATTTTTTGATTTCGTTTTTTATTATAATCATTCTTTCTTTGGGATTCAATTATTTCTAAACGTGAGTAAAACTTTCTTTGATTTTCCAATGTGTCTAACATTTTTTGTTGATAGGCTATCCGTCTATATTCAGTATTTTGCTTTTTAGAGCGCTTTATAAAAAATTTGAAAATTCTTAATAAAAAATATATAATATAACACGAAAGTTTACATTTATTTTAAAATTGGATTCAGTATATCGGTGAGGTAGCTTCATGAAGATTGGATCATTTGCCAAAGAGTTTAATACGACTCCGGCAAACGTAAGATATTATATAGACTTAGGGTTATTAATCCCTGACAGAAACGGCAGTCAGTATGATTTTGATGAAAAGTGCAGGGATGATATGCTTTTTATCAAAAAAATGAAAGGCTTTGGTTTTTGTCTGAAAGAAGTCAACACGCTTTTGTCCATAAAACGTATGACTAAGTTTAAGGACCATGAGACAAACAATACATTTATGGATATGCTGGAGGAAAAGAAAGGGCAGATCAGAAGTCACATATCTGAGCTTGAACAGAAAGTCAGTATGATAGATCAGTCTATTATGGAGGTAAGCAATATAAGAAACAGCAATAAGCGTACAGGAGTATCGCTGTCGTTTCTTGACCTCTTGGCCTGTCCTGACTGTGGAAGATCTCTTTCTTTTAATAATGCCAACATAGAAAAGAATCAGATAATCTCGGGCACTTTGCAGTGTTCATGCGGTTATTCGGCTGTAATCGAGGACGGAATTCTTGTATTGAGTGAAAGCCCCGAACTTAATATACCTGAAAGTTCTTTGGATACTCTTATAAAAGATCTGAGCACAGAGTTCATCAATTTGCAGATAAAAGCGTATCATTGGCTTACAGGGAGAACAGCTTTCAAGCAGATAAAGGATAAGGTGTTTATAACTACAGATAGATTCGCATGTGGATTTCTCTTTGAAAATGCCAGATTCCTTTCAAAAGAAAACAGATATATAGTCGTGTACAGTTCGAGAAGTATGCTGATGCACATGAAAAACAGGATAGATGAGCTTGATCAGGAGCCTAATATTCTTTACATACTGGATGACAGTATGAAGCTGCCTATAAAAGAAGACAGTATAGATATATTCATAGATGATTTTTCGTCAAGCAATTTTCTGTTTTTTCATAAAGCATACCCTATAGAGAAGCTTTACAAGTATATGAAGGTCAGATCTCTTATTTTCGGGACTATGTTTTTTTACAAAAAATCCTCGAGAACTATAAAAAATATCAAGTCCGAATATCCTCATTCGGATATAGGCAGGATAAGCAGCATGTTGGAATATAAACGGATAATAGGGAATATGGGATACGAAATGGTAGAGAGCAAAGGACCGGAGCTTATGCGCGATCCGGGAGGAGGAGATGAGTTTCCGTTTCATGAGAAAGGTGATGAGATAATCTGTTATAATTATATAGCTAAATCGGGTGAATATGTTTTCTGAAAAAGAGAGGCTGCGGCAATAAAATGGCTGCAGCCTCTTTCTTATCTGAAATAAATTGTTTTCACGGTTCACACCATAGTTACCTGTTTTTTAAAGTTTTTAATATTTTCATAAAAAAGCAAAGTCGACTTTACTTTTTTGTGAAAATTTTTTTATTTTGGGGGTTGCAGATAAGTGAGCTTTTTAGATTATTCTTAATATACAGAAAATTTAAAAATGTTTTCGACAAATTAATTAACAAGGAGGTATTAATTATGAAACCGGCTGATTACATCAAAGAACCCCAAAAGTTCCATGAGACTTATACCAAGGAAGAAATGATGGAATATGCTTTACAGAAAAAAGCAGAGGGCAAGACCGTTAAGACAACATTTACCGTATCTGAGATCAGAGGCGTATGTCCTCTTTATAAGGAAGGTGACGTAGCTCTTGTAATAACTACAGCGGGAACTAATGATGAGATACGTATGGAAGACTGTCCGTGTGTATGTTACGGTCTTTTGGACAATCTGCATTTCAGACAGGGATGGGTACATATGAAGAGAGAACAGTTGGATCACCTTCAGGCGATAACAGGCGAAAGTAAAACTTACTGTACTCATGCAGGGCCGCCGTATACACCTTGCGGAGGCGTTATATTCAGTATTACCAGAGATGATGAGTGGGAAGATTAAGGAGGTATGAAATGGCTGTCAAATATTATGAAAAAACATTTGAAGATATCAAACTGCAGTATCCGCCGGAAGAAGTTATAAAGAAGGCAAGACCAAGTGAAAAGTCGCTGGGAAATGATGTTCTGGTAACAGTGGAAAGAGTGGAAGGAGCGTGCTCGGCTCATCAGATCGAGGGAATGTCATGGCTCTATAAGGGTATTATGCCGGAGACTAATGAACATGTATGTACATATTCAGAATATGAATATTGGCCGTATGTGTCAGGTATGAGTCAGGGAGTTACAGCACAGGAAATGGGGATAGCCTGTGATGGAGAAGACGGGTTCGTATCCTGCGGAGCATGGGGGTGCCCTTCATGTGAGGCAAAGATTGTTTACAGACTGCATCCTATCCCTTATGAGGAATCAATGGTAGATGAGATATATGAGTATTTGGGAAGAGGAGGACATAACTGTATCCCTAAATTCTTCAGAGAAAAATATTCTCCTGAATGGGCTATCCAGTCCAGAGAAGATCTCATGAGAGAATGGGACGAAGCCGGAAGACCGCTGTTTTGGGATAAGTGGAGAGATGAAAACAAACTCTACTGGCATCAAAAAGGAACTGTGGAAGCTGGAATTCCTGACGCTAAGGCAATAAGAGACATAATGGGAAGACCTACTCGGTTGTCTGACTTTTAAATATGAAAAGTAGACTTTTGCCGCTGAAAGGATGGTCGTAAATATGAAAAGTACTTTGATAAATAAAATCATGAAAGTAGCTGACGATAATATCCATCCGATACCGCTGAATGAACGTACGACCGGAGTAGGGGGAGCATTCTTCCTGTGGTTCGGAATCACATTCACGATGGTGGTGATGTTTACAGGTTATTACTTTATTCCGACATTAGGCTTTTGGAAATCATCGGTTGCAGTAATACTGGGATCGATACTTGGAGGGATTCCGTTTCTGACTATCTCATTGATCGGACAGAAGACAGGGCTGCCAACGACAACCCTGTCCCGAGGGACTTTCGGAGTTAATGGATCCTTCCTTCCGGCCGTACTGAATATAATTTCTCTCAGCGTCTGGACCTTCCTTCAGTCGGAGATAGCAGGAAACGCTCTCAACTATATTTCCAAAAGACTGCTTGGTTATGACAATTTGAAATTATATATCATCTTAAGTTTACTGTTGGTTTTCGTAGTGACCATATTCGGATATAAAAGGGTGGAGAAAATAGAGAAAGTAGTAATGGTGGTTATGATCGCAGGAGTCTGTTATATCCTTTATAAGGAGTATTCTCTTCATGGCACAGGCTTTGTGGATACTGTAGTGGGAGGAAATGCAGAGGATATCACCTTTGGCAAAGCTATAGACATGGTAGCCATATATATATTGGCGTATACGGGAATGGCGGCCGATTATAACCGAAACTGCAAGGAAGTTGCAGGGGCAATAAGCAGCACGCTGGGAGTGGTCTTTGGAACATCACTGATCATTCTGTCAGGCATGATCCTGATCTGCGTCTGCCAGATAGACAGTATCGCTGTTGAGTATAATCCGGCATTGATATTCGGAGCTTTGGGAGTAGGATTTATAGGTTCGATACTTATTTTCGCTTCCAATTCGGCTCTCAACTTCGCAGCTGTTTACAGTGTGACTATGTCAGTTATGAATATTTTTCCGAAAGTTAAATATCCATTTGCTCTGACTATAGTGGTGGCAGTCTGCATGGCAGGAGCGCTCTTTGCGGGGATTCTCGGACACGTAGTGACATTCGTATCATTTCTGGGAAACCTTTATGCACCGCTCTTTGCCATCATAATGGTGGATTACTTCTTCATAAAATGCGGATCATATGATGCCGATGAACTTTTGAAGCAGACGCCTGAGAGCAGATACTTTTACTGGAAAGGTATTAACGTTATTGCGTTTGTCGCCTACATCATTTCTGCAGGAATAACATGCGTATGGAGTTTCATATATGTGCCTCCTGTAGGAGCTGTTATTCCGGGTATGCTGGCTAGCGGGATTCTTTATATAGCTATATATAAACTTGCGTACAGGCCGAGAAAGACAGACGATAAAATTTACTATTTAGTACCAAAAAAACGATAACAATATAAAGAAAAGAAGAGGAGGTATAAAATGGCTTACAAAGTAGGAATAGATATAGGGGGAACATTCACAGACCTATATGCGTATGACACACAGACAGGCAAATCATTGTGTCTGAGCTCATCGTCAACACCTGAAAACTATGCCAACGGAGTTCTCAATGTAATAGAAAAGTCAAAAATAAGACCGGAGGACATAGAGTTGATAGTGCATGGTACGACGGTAGCCACAAATGCAGTTATCATGAAAACATATGAAAAGACAGCCTTCGTAACAACAAAGGGCATGCGAGATCTTATAGAGATCGGAAGATTTCACAGAAAGGTTCTTTATGATCCGTATCAGCAGAAACCGGAGCCTATTGTAAGCAGAGACAACCGCTTTACAGTGGAGGAGAGAATAGATAAGGACGGAAATGTTCTGGAAGCATTGAATGAAAACGATGTAAGACAGGTAGCTGCCAAGATAAGAGAAAAGGGAATAACATCAGTATGTGTGGGCTTTATGAATTCATATGTGAACGGCAAACACGAGAAACGTGCTGCGGAGATTCTGAAAGAAGAACTGCCTGATGCATATGTCATCGCATCATCTCAGATACTGCCTAATATAGGAGCTCTGGGAAGATTCACAACAGGAATAATAAACGCTGCTTTATACCACCTTGTCAGCAATTACATAGAAAATCTTGAGGACAGGCTGAGAGGCAAAGGCTTCAAAGGTAAGTTGCTTCTCGTACAGTCCAACGGAGGAGCGATAACAGCAGAACTTGTAAGGACGAAACCTGAGACACTGCTTATGTCAGGGCCTGCAGGAGGAGTTGTGGGAGCGCTTTCCATAGGAAAGGTCTCCGGACAGGAAGATATAATAACGTTTGATATGGGAGGGACCAGTACAGACATTTCTATAATTGAAAAGAGCAAGCCATTTATGAGCTCAGATTTTGAGATCGATTGGGATATGCCGGTACCGATCCCTCTCATAGAAATAATATCCATAGGAGCAGGCGGAGGAAGTATCGCATGGGTGGATTCCGGAGGAGTCTTAAAGGTAGGACCGAGAAGTGCCGGGGCATATCCGGGGCCTGTATGCTATGGGGTAGGCGGAACAGAACCTACTGTATGCGATGCCAATCTGGTTCTTGGATATCTGGATGCTGATGAGTTTCTTGACGGAGATATGAAACTTGACGTAGAAGGAGCAAAAGAGAGTATAAGAAAACTGGGAGAAAAACTGGGACTTAGCATGATAGATACAGCAAAGGGAATCCTTGAAATTGTAAACGAGAACATGGCCAACGCTGTAAAAGAAGTGACTATCGGAAAAGGAAGAGATCCGAGAGATTTTGCTCTTTCGGCTTTCGGAGGAGCGGGATCACTTCACGCAGTAGCCTGTGCCGATAAAGTAGGCGTTCCTGTGGTTTTGGTACCGCCTGAACCCGGCAACTTGTGTGCATTCGGAGATATCAATATGAATCTTCAGAACGAAGTGGAAAGTTTCTACTTCAGCAAGCTGGATGATCTTGATCTTAAGGATATTAATAAGAGATTTTCCAATATGGATAAAGAGGGAATAGGACTTTTGCATTCGCAGAAGGTTCCTACCAACGGAGAGACAATAAAGCATGTTATCTCTATGAGATATACGGGTCAGAGTTATGAGCTGGAGATAGAGTGTGATGATCTTGTAATAAAAGAAGACACGGTAAAGACTCTTGCAGAGGATTTTCATGCAACACATAAGAAGATCTATTTTGTAAATGATCCTGACAGTGAAGTGGAGATAACGAAACTGCGCACTACAGTTATAGGTGAGATCGCAGAAGAAATCAATATACAGGATCAGACCGGAGCGAAGAAAGAAGCAAAAAGCAAAACTGTTAAAGCTTATTTTGACGGAAAAGAAATGGATACACCTGTATACCAGAGAAGTCTGATAACAACAGAAGATATCGTCAGCGGCCCTGCTATAGTGAGAGAAAAGAAGTCTTCCACCATCATTCCTCCGGGTAAGAAATGCAGGATAGACCCTAACAACAGAAGTCTTATCATCGAGAATCTGTAGGAAAAGACAGAAAGGAAAGGAGAACATCATGAATAAGAAACTTGACCCCATCACTTTTGAGGTAGTGAGAAGCTCATTTGATTATATAACCAAGATGATGTCACAGACACTGCAGAAGATATCCTTCTCACCGATCATGTACGATCAGGTAGACTTTTCCAATGCATTGTTTGATGATAAAGCAAATCTTATAGGTCAGACTACTAATGTGCCTGTACATCTGGCTGCTATGCACCATTGTGTAAATGCCGCAGTAGAAGCTTTCAAGGATGATTTTAATGAAGGAGATGTTGTCATATTGAATGATCCATACAGAGGTGGGACTCATAATATGGATGTAACATTTGTAACACCGCTGTTCTGGGACGGAAAGCTTACGGCATATGCCTGCAGCAGAGGTCATTGGCAGGATATGGGAGGAAAAGCAGCATCTTCAGAATCACCTACGGCTGTACACATAGCTGAAGAAGGGCTGAGGCTTCCTCCTACAAAGATATTCATAAACAAAGAACCGGTTACATGGCTTATAGATATCATAAGAAATAATACAAGAGCTCCGTATTTTATAGACGGAGATATAAGAGCACATATGGGAGCGCTTAATACAGCAGAAAAGCATTTCTTCGAACTGGTTGAGAAGTATGGTGAGGAAACTGTAAGAGCCTGTATGGAAGAAGCTCTCGATTATACTGAGAGAAGAACAAGAGCTGCCATAGCAAAACTTCCTAACGGAGTATACGAAGCCGAAGATTATATAGATGCTGATGGAGTTAATAACGAGGCTATCTATGTAAGAGCAACGGTTACTATAGAGGATGAGGACATAACCGTAGATTTTACAGGAAGCAGCCCTACTGTAGACGGACCTGTAAATTTCCCTCTGGCAGGGACTTGCTCCGGAGTATATTTTGGACTCAAGTTCTTCCTTGATCCTGATGCACCTCCTAATGCAGGAATGTACAGACCGATTCATATAATCGTTCCGGAAAATACAGTGTTCAATCCGAGATGGCCGGCACCTGTGTATTATGGCAATCTCATTACCAGTGAAAAAGCCGCTGACCTTATCTGGCAGTGTCTTGAAAAGGCTATTCCGCAGGATATTGTGGGAATGCCTTATGCAGACTGCAACCCTATATCATGGGGTGTAGTAAATGCAAGAGAAGGAGTATCCGATACATTTGGAGAACTCCCTCCAGGAGGATGGGGCGGAACGCCTTATGGAGATGGCATGAGCGCCACATACAGCAGGCATGGAAACTGCATGGATTTTACTCCTGAGCAGATGGAACTGCTCTATCCTGTTATCTGTACAGAAAGAGAATTTAAAACAGATTCCGCAGGAGCAGGCAAGTTCAGAGGCGGGCTTGGTCTTCAAGTAAGCTGGAAGATTCTTCAGAATGCTACTATGAATCTCGGAATGGGAAGAAGCCGGTTCGGGCCTCCGGGAGTATGCGGAGGAAAAGATGGTCTTCCAAGCTCTGTGATTGTTAATATGGGCACAGATAAGGAAAAAGTCATAGGAGGATATACCAAGGATCACGAATATCTCATGACTATGTTTGATAATTATCCTATGAAAGCCGGTGAGACAGTTACGATGATAACTCAGGGCGGCGGCGGATATGGAGATCCTAAAGAAAGAGATCCTGAGCTTGTTAAAAAAGATGTTAAAAATGAAGTGATTTCAAAAGACGCTGCTGCGCGTGAATACGGAGTAAGTCTGTAATATGAAAGGAGACGTCAATGAAAGTTTTGATCGTTGGTGCCGGAGGACAGGGAGGCGCATGCGCCTCCATCCTCTCAAGGCAGAAAGAGATAGATGAGATAATCTTGGCAGACCTGAAAGAAGAGACTGCCATGAAAGTGGCTAAAAATATAGGAAGTGATAAAATCAAGACGGATCATATTAATGCCACTGATCCTGATGACGTGGCCAGAGCGGCACAAGGCGTGGATGTAGTCATAGATATGGTAATGCCTTGGATGGTTCAGTATGTGATGAAGGGGGCTCTTAAAGCTAAGGCTAACTATATCAATACAGCCTTTGATACTCCGTACTGGGATGAATTTCTTGACGGAAAAGGTCCTGAGGAATTGACATTATCAAAAGAATTTAAAGAGGCAGGACTTACGGCTCTGTTTGGATGCGGCTTTGCTCCCGGCTGGACTAATGTGCTGGCAAGAAAATTTGCAAACAGGCTTGATGAAGTTGACAGCATCAAGATGAGAATAGGAAAAGCCACTATCCTTCCTGATGAAAAACCGTATGACTGGGTTTTGAGGCCTTGGAATCCCGGCTGGTCGCCTAAACAAGCTCTCATAGACTGTGCTTCATCCACATATGCGCTGGAGGATGGAAAATATGTAGAATATCCTCCGTTTGGCGGAATGGAGATGTGCAGCTTTCCGGCTCCTGTAGGCGAACTTCCCGTGACACATCATTCACATGAAGAGATCTACAGCATGCCTTCCACATTTAAGGGAGTAAAGGATGTTGACTTCAAATATTATATGATGTACCAGCCGGCTATCTTCTATGCCATAGGCTTGTGCTCGCAGGAAGAGATAGAAGTGGGCGGAGTTAAGGTGAAACCTATAGATGTTGTAAGCAGCCTTGTTCCGCCTCCTGCAAACAATATATTTGCAGAATCAGAAGAAGCTCTTGAATATGCAGATAAAACAGCTTTCATAGAACTTATTGTTGAAGTATCGGGGAAGAAAGATGGCAAGACTGTTACATACAGAGCAAACTGTCCTAAGATGAATGCTCCGGGACCTGAACTTGTAAAGCTTTACGGAACAGCTCTTGTATATGTCGCCCTGCCTCTGGCAGTAGGAACCTTGCTTCTTGGAAGCTGTGATATGGAAAAGGGAATCATATTTGCTGATCAGCTTGACCCGGATATGTTCATAGACAGAATGATGGCTACAGGTTATCCTTATAAATGGAAAGAGACTGTTATCTAAGTACAGTCAGTCATAGATT
>NZ_JBKTXS010000029.1:0-26394 GCF_046951855.1 Lentihominibacter sp.
CTTTTGGGGATTGGTACAATAACACAGGTAAATGGAATTGCTTCAGCTGTAAAGGGTTTCTTTGATCCTAATACAGAAAATGTGGTGAACCTGTTTGGCAATGAATATTCAGTTGCCACTGTAGCTGCGGCAGTAGTAGTAGCGTTTATCACAGCATTAGTGGTTATCGGCGGGCTTGAACGGATAGCCAGTGTGACATCAATAGTAGTTCCATTTATGGCTATAGCTTATGTAATAGTATGTTTGTCTATTTTAATATATAATATTGAGAAGATACCGTCTTCTGTGACTCTTGTGATTGAAAGTGCGTTTGGACTTAGAGCCATGACCGGAGGAGCGTTAGGTGCTCTGTTAATGGCTATGCAGAAAGGTGTTGCCAGAGGTATATTTTCAAATGAGGCAGGATTGGGAAGTGCGCCTATAGCAGCAGCTGCGGCTCAGACAAAAGAGCCTGTAAGGCAGGGACTTGTATCTATGACGGGAACTTTTGTGGATACAATAGTTATCTGTACTATGACAGGGCTTACGATAATGGTGACAGGATCATATGATGTTGCGCTTGAACAAGGACTTGAAGGTGTTGATGTCACTTCATATGCTTTTTCAAACGGCCTGCCGTGGGCAGACGGCGTGGGTTCTGCCATACTGATGATATGTCTTGCTCTTTTTGCTTTTACAACTATTCTCGGATGGGACTATTATAGTGAAAGATGTCTCGAATATCTTACGGGAGGAAAGATGGGGATTGTCAGAGTCTATAGATGGCTGTATATATTGGCTGTACTTATAGGCCCTTTCCTCACGGTTTCGGCAGTATGGACCATTGCAGATATTTTCAACGGCCTTATGGCAATACCTAATCTTATAGCTCTTCTTGCACTAAGCGGAGTAATAGCGGCTGAGACGAAAAGTTACTTTGCAAGACTCAGCTTAGGGAAAATAAAAGGATAAAAAATCTGAAAAAACTTAGAATCACGGGAAGAATCATAGTTTTCCCGTGATTTTTGTTGTTTTAAACGGAATGTTGAGGAGTTTTTAAGCAACTGATTAAATAACTTTAAAAAATAAAAAGATTTCTTCAAAGAAGATTTTTATTGCATCGTCATAGTTTGTACAATTAGTGCATATAAATTTATAAACTACAGAAAAGGGGGAGCGAGTATGCTTAATACAGAAGACATCAGGAATAAAGAGGTTATTAATATTTATGATGGTAAGAGTATGGGGTTTGTATGCGATATAGAGATAAATCTCAAGGAGGGAAGAATAGACGGTATTGTACTGCCGGGAGACAGGGGATTCATGAAGCTGTTTGGAAAAGAGACGAGTGATTATATAATAAAATGGAAGCATGTGAAGACGATTGGTGAAGATGTGATACTGGTTGATGTTCCGCCTATAATAGATTAGACAAAAAACACAATATGTAGTAAAATTATATATGTAATTTTGTATATTTATGCGCCCAGGCAAAGGAGGTCCTGTAATGAGATGCCCTTATTGCGAAAATGAAGACAGCAAGGTAATAGATTCCAGACATACGGAAGATGGACGTGCTATAAGAAGAAGAAGGGAATGCGAAGAATGCGGCAGACGATTTACCACATACGAAAAAGTTGAAGAAGTTATTCTTATGGTTATCAAGAAGGACGGCAGCCGTCAGGCATTTGACAGGAGCAAGCTTTTGAACGGAATAATAAGAGCGTGTGAAAAAAGGCCGGTATCTATTGCCGATATGGAGAAGATTGCAGATGATATCGAAAGAGGCCTCAACAATATGATGGAAAAGGAAGTAGAGAGTACATTTATAGGAGAATTGGTGATGGAACGGCTCAAAGATCTGGATGAAGTAGCATATGTGCGTTTTGCATCAGTATATAGGCAGTTTACGGACATCAATACATTTGTAGCCGAAATAGAAAAATTGCTGACTAATAAGAAGAAAAGTTAAACAAGGAGATTTACCATGAATGGATTGCTCACGATAGCCATAGACGGGCCGAGCGGAGCCGGAAAGAGTACGATAGCCAAAGCAGTTGCGGAAAGACTTTGCATAGACTATATAGATACGGGAGCTATGTATAGGGCGATAGGCTATAAAATGAAGAAAAATGGAATATCAGCGGATGAAAGCGTTAAGCTTGCAGCAATGCTTGAGAATACGGATATAGACTTTGTAGCCGGAGATATCATCCTTGACGGAAACATAGTTAATGATAAGATACGAACTCCCGATATATCAAAACGTGCGTCTGTATGTTCTGCTCTACCGTCAGTGAGAGAGAAACTGGTGGCTATACAGAGAAATATGGGAAGAAAAAAAAGTGTAATAATGGATGGAAGAGATATAGGCAGTAATGTATTTCCCGATGCAGAATTCAAATTTTTTCTCACTGCTTCGGCGGAGGAAAGAGCTGAGAGACGGCATAGGGAGCTTGTGGAAAAAGGGCAGTCAGTGTCTTTTGAAGAGGTACTTGAGGATATAAAACAGAGAGATTACAGAGATATGACAAGGAGGCTGAATCCCCTTAGAAAGGCGGAAGATGCTTTGGAAATAGATACTACAGGACTTTCTATAGAAGATGTAACAGATAAAATAATAAAGGAGATAGAGAATAATGGCTACAGTAAGACCTTTTAAAGCCATAAGACCGGCGAAAAAGTATGCTGATAAAGTTGTATCGCTGCCTTATGATGTAATGAATAGAAAAGAGGCGGCAGAAATGGCTGAAAGCAATCCTTACAGTTTTCTGCACATATGCAGATCAGAAATTGATCTTCCCGGCGAAGAAGATCCCTATGACATAGCTGTATATGAAAAGGCAAAAGAGAATATAGAAAAGAATTTGAATGAAGGAATCTTCGTGACAGAAGAACGCCCTGCGCTCTATGTATACAGAGAAGTAATGGACGGCCGTGTGCAGACAGGAATAGTAGGATGTGTAGCTGTAGATGAGTATCAGAATAATACCATAAAAAAACATGAATTTACCAGAGTCGAAAAAGAACAGGACAGGATAAACCATTTTGATATATGCGATGCTGATACTGAACCGGTGTTTCTTACTTACAGGGATGATAAAAGGATAAGAACAATAGTAGAGGGAGTTGTTTCGGGAAGCGATCCTGTATATGATCTGACGGCTTCTGATGGTGTGCGTCATACTCTTTGGATAGTTGAAGACGAAAATGTGATAGAAAACATCACGTCTTTGTTTAAGGAGATACCTGCTCTTTATATAGCGGACGGTCATCACAGAAGTGCATCTGCATGTAAGGTAGGGCTTAAAAGGCGTGAAGAAAATCCGGGATATACGGGAGATGAGGAATTCAACTTTTTCATGGCTGCCATATTTCCCGATAATGATCTTAAGATTTTTGATTATAACAGAGTAATAAAAGATCTTAACGGTCTCAGTTCTGACGAATTTTTAGAAAGAATAAAAGATGCGGGATTTCATATTGAAGACAAGGGACATTCTATATATCATCCGGAAGCTAAACATGTGTTTTCTATGTATCTTGAAGGGAAATGGTACAAGCTTACAGCTGATAGCAGTATAATTCCGGATCATGTGATAGATTCTCTCGATGTGGCCATAATACAGAATAATATATTCGGTCCTATATTGGGGATAAAAGATCCGAGAACTGATAAGCGAATCGATTTTGTCGGAGGAATAAGAGGCTTGGAAGAACTTGAAAAAAGAGCTGAAAGTGATATGAAGATAGGGTTTGCCGTTTATCCTGTAGATGTCAGTGATCTGCTTAAAGTATCTGACAATGATATGGTAATGCCGCCTAAGTCTACCTGGTTTGAACCTAAGCTGGCCAGCGGGCTTTTTATGCACAGGCTTAAGTAAATTAATTGTACGTTTAGGTAAAAGTTATAGTATAACTGCTCCTTTGCATGGGGAAAATACATGCAAAGGAGTTTTTTTATGGGATTAATGGCAAAAAATCTTAAGAGAATATTGGTTATAATCGCTGTTTTGATAACGCTGCTTATATTCAGATTATTTTATATACAGATAATAGGAGGTGATGAGCTGGCAGCTGCAACAAGGGCTCAGTCTCTGATATCTCTTGAGGGGAGCAATACCAGAGGGATAATATATGACAGATATGGCAGTCCTCTTGTGGCAGATAATAAACGATATATTTATATAATAAAAGAAGATAACTTCAGCAGTGACTCGGAACGTCTTCTGGAAGAGCTTGAAGCTAAAGAGATAGATAATGATGATAAGGGATATGTTGTTTATTCATCGGAGGCATATGATAAAAATACGGGAAAGAAACTTATAGAAGGGTCGGATGCATATGTTTTACAAGCTTCGGCAAGGTACAGTGATGAGCAGATTGCAGCTCATCTTATAGGTTACGTGAATAAACAGGATACTTCAGGCGCGGCTGGTCTTGAACTGATGTATGATCAGCAGCTTTCAGGTCTGAATCGACGTATTTATGCGGTTGCGGATGTGAAGGGTAATATATTGCCCGGGAGAGGTCTTGTAATAACATCTGACGGAGAGAAGGATTCTTATGTCAAACAGGGAATAAGAACTACTATAGATAAAGAAATGCAGAAAGCTATTGAAGATATAATAGCAGATATGAGTAAGGATTGTGCTGTGGTAGTACTGGACTCAAAAAGTGGAGGTGTGACGGCAATGGCATGCACACCGAGTTTTGACCCCAATGATATAGATGTTCATATGAAAAGTTCAGGTGATGAGCTGATGAATAAAGTAACACAGGGAGAATATGCTCCCGGATCGATATTTAAAATTGTTGTAGCCGCAGCTGCTCTTGAAAAAGGAATCGATATAAATCAGGAATTTGAGTGCAGCGGAAGTACTCATGTGGGGAATTTAGATATAGGCTGCGAAACAGGCGGAGAAGATGGCCATGGCACAATAGACTTTAAAGAAGCTTTTTCTAAATCCTGTAACAGTTTTTTCATAAAACTGGGGCAAAAGGTAGGTTCTGATGATATTATATCTATGGCGAAAAAGCTGGGGCTTGGAGAAAAGGCTCTGGATGGCTATCCACAGGAAAGCGGCGGGCATCTCATGACAAAACAAGAAAGATACGGAGATGCCATAGGGAATCTTTCTATAGGTCAGGGAGAGACTCTTGTGACACCTTTGCAAGTAGCGAGAATGACAAACGTAATAGCTTCGGGAGGCATAGATAAAGGAGTGCATATACTGATGGAAGAAGAATCAAGTGACGGTCAGGTTCTTTCTTCTGAAACAGCAGATGCTGTTTCTTCAATGATGGAATCTGTTACAGAGTCAGGTACCGGAAAAAATCTGGAGCTTATAGGTGAAGACGGGATCCCGAAAGCAGCACTGAAGACAGGTACAGCCGAATATAGTGATGAAGATTCGTCGAAAACTCACGGATGGATAACCGGATATACACCTTGCGAAGAACCGGAGTATGTAATAACGGTTTTTGTAGAAGGTGGTATATCCGGATCGGCAGAGGCTGGTCCTGTCTTTAAAAAGATAATAGAATATCTGCAAGAGTCAGGAAGTTACAGTAAACCTACATTGGCATAGAAATTTGTCTTATTTTAATAATTTAATGCTGTTCGCAGTTTTTCCAAAGCTTTTTTCTCTATTCTGGAAACATATGAACGGCTTATTCCCAGATAGGAAGCTACTTCACGCTGTGTTCTGGGATTTGCTCCAAGTATTCCGTATCTGTGTATGATGACTTTTTTTTCTCTTTCTGTCAGGACACGATCCAGTGCTTTAACCATATCCTGCACCTGTATTTTCATATTGATATCGTCTACCACAGCATCAGGATCTGTTCCCAGGATATCGTTGAGACTTATTTCGTTTCCATCCTTATCTGTACCTATAGGTAAGTTTATGGAAACTTCAGATGAAGTCTTTTTGGAAGACCTCATGCTCATAAGAATCTCATTTTCGATACATTTAGCGGCATAAGTGGCAAGTCTGGTTGACTTACCGCTGCTGTAAGTACTGACGGCTTTTATCAGTCCAATGGTTCCGATGGAAATAAAGTCATCCATTGTGTGATTATTGGATGTGTATTTTTTTGCGATGTGGGCAACTAATCGCAGATTTCGTTCTATAAGTATATTTTTGGCGTTCTCGTCTCCGTTTTCCCATAGTGAGATATAGTATTTTTCTTCTTTATCGGTCAGTGGTTTCGGAAATGAAACACTCATTCTATGTAATCCCCCTCTATAGATTTTTACTATATGCAAAAATCAGAGGGGAAGTGCCTGACCTTAGAAAAACAGCATGCTCTTATTTGATGCTATTTTCTTTTAAAGGAAAGACAGTCTGTACATTGGTCCACAGTAGGATTACATTCATGAGTTCCTACAGTAATGCAGTCCAGTGAACAGTAGTTGGCTGTATTAGCATGGTTCTGACAGCTTTCTACTGTACATTTGATGCTTTTGTTGATGTCCATTTTGTTACCTCCTAAAAATAGATTTGCATTAATTATTATTACCCTAAATCATGAAAATATTAAAACAGTATTTAAAAATAGATGGAAAAAAAGGAATATTATGGTAAAATAATACTGAGTAATATAAAAGGAGAAAAAGGGGAAAATGAATATTAGAAGATTGCCTGAAAATGAAAAACCGAGAGAAAAATTAATGAGGGAAGGAAAGGAGAAACTATCCACTACAGAAATCATTGCTATTTTGATAGGGAGCGGGACAGGAGGAAAATCAGCACTTGAGCTGGCTTCTGAGGTAATTTCAATGGACAGCTCAGGGATAAGATTTCTTGCTGAATGCAGACCGGAAGAACTTATAAAAATAAAAGGAATAGGAAGAGCCAAGGCATGTGAAATATTAGCTGCGGTTGAACTTGGCAGGAGGATAGCAGCGATACCGAAGATAGATAACGTCCGTATAGAAAAATCTTCTGACATAGCTGATATTTTTATGGAGAGAATGAGATATTATAAAAAAGAACATTTTATAAGTCTCCTTATAAACGTTAAAGGGGAAATTATAGAGGAAGCGGAGGTTTCCATAGGAGACTTGTGTTCAAGTACTACTCATCCAAGAGAGGTCTTTATAGATGCCGTAAGAAGAAGTGCGGGATCGGTGATTTTTATACATAATCATCCCTCAGGGGATCCAACGCCAAGTAGCGCTGATATAGAAACAACCAGACGTTTGATAGAATCGGGAGATATTTTGGGGATACCTGTACTGGATCATATCGTCATAGGTGATGGGTGCTACATAAGTATGAGAGCGCAGGGGATGATCTGAATATTATCTTACTTTGGAGGCGGCTGGTGAAAAGGAAAGAAAAATCAAAACATTCTCTTATGAGCATATTCATGTCTGCATTGGGAATTATCCTTGTGGGGAGACTTTTTATGCTTACTGTGGCAGAATCGGATAAGTGGAAATCCTTTGCTGAGGATATGTCAGTTAGAGCTGTTTATGAAACTGCGCCAAGAGGAGACATACTTGACAGAAACGGCAATGTTATAGCCACCAGCAGAGCTGTCTATTCTGTAAATATAAATAGATCTGATATGGATAAGGAGTCTATGATGGAAACGGCTTCTTCGGTTATGGCACTTCTCCAAGAAATGAATGAGGATATTGATGTGACAATGGATGAAGTACGCGAGAATATATCAGACAGCGGATATAATTCATATATGCCCATAACTCTTGCTGAAGATATATCAGAAACGGCTGTGGAGGCAATAAAAAATGCCGGCTATAAGGGTGTAAATATTTCAACTAATTATGTTCGAGAGTATCCTAACGGAGCTTTTGCATCACACATTTTGGGATATCTGGGAAGAATAACTCCGGAAGAAGAGGAAGAATATGTAGATGAAAAAGGATATAGAAAGGACGCCCTTATAGGTAAGGACGGAATAGAGAAAAAATATGAACAGCATCTGAAAGGAACAGATTCTGTAAGTAAGTTGCAGGTGGATTCTTCGGGCGATGTTACAAAGATATTGGGAAAAAGTGAAGTTAAGAAAGGCAAAGATCTTACTCTTACTCTTGATTCGGATCTTCAGAAAGTTACTGAAGAAGCTTTGCAACAGGCCATAGAGAAGGCTTCGGAAGGCGGAACTTTTGAAAGCGAATATGGAGATCAGCAGATGTCGTATGCTGAAAATACAGGATCCGGTGCTGCTGTGGCTATAGATGTAAAAACGGGTGAAGTTTTATCTATGGCAAGTTTTCCGGATTTTGATCCAAATGATTTTGCAATATCTATTTCTGAGGAAAAATGGGCATCTCTTCAGCAGGAGAATCCTTATGATCCCTTAAGCCCATCGCCTATGTATAATGTGGCAGCTATGACTGCAGTACAGCCTGGTTCCACATTCAAACCTGTCACAGCTTTGGCAGCTATGAGCTGCGGACTTGATGAAAATAAATATCTTTATGATGACGGGGCTATAACTTTGGGCGGCAGATCTTACGGCTGTTTTTTATGGAATGATGAAAAAGATACTCATGGATACGTAAGTCTGAAAGAGGCTCTTAAAGTTTCATGCAATTATTATTTTTATGATATAGCTGCAGGCAAAGATTTTGCTTCTGACAAATCTCTTGATTATGATAAAACCATAAACAACGATACTATACTTAAATATGCTAAAGATATGGGATTGGGACAAAAAACAGGTATAGAAATAAATGAAAGTTCAGGGACAATACCTTCTGAAACTTTAAAAGCAGAAGGGATAAAGATGAGTTTGACGAATTATCTGTTGGCAGAAGAGGAGACATATTTTGTCAAAGATACGTTGAAAGATAGAAAGCAGACAAGAAAAAATATAGAAAAAATCGTAAAATGGTCTGATAAAGACTTGACTTTAGAAGAAATTATAGGCAAACTAACTAAAGAGAATTTTGTTAAGGAAGATAAAATAGAAGAACTTGCTTCTGTATGCAAATATACTTATTTCGATCAAATAAAGTGGACTCGGGGAGATACTTTCAATATTGCTATAGGTCAGGGGGATAATGCCTATACCACTCTTCAGATGGCGAATTATATGGCAGCTTTGGCTAATGGAGGCATAAAGAATGATGTAACGCTGATATCGGGAAAAAAGAGCAGTCAAGAAAATTTGCAGAAGAAATCATCGTTTAATAAGAAGGATGTTGATTATATAATTGACGCCATGACAGGCGTCACGAAAGATTCGGATGGGTCTCTTTATGGAGTGTTTTCTTCTTTTCCCTATTCGGTTGCAGCCAAGACAGGAACAGCGCAGAGAGCCGGAAAGAAAAATTCTGAAGATGAACGAGAGTATCTCAGACGTCACCTGCACTTGATAGCGCCGGATATCAGTATGGATCAGGTAGAAGATGAAGCCAAACGTCTTAAAAAGGAATATCCCGATATATATGAAGAGGATTCAACAGCGCTGAGAAGAGCTGTGATCAATAAAAGCAAAAATAAAATAACATCAGATGACATAGATCGCTATAAAGAAGTCTATGATAGTTTTGCGTGGACAGTAGCGTTGGCTCCAGCTGATGATCCACAGATCGCAGTAGCTGTTATGCTTGTACAGGGTAAAACTTCATCCAATGCAGCACCGGTAGTAAGAGAAATTATAGGAAAATACGGAGATAATTTGAAATGGGAAAAGTCATTTTAGTTTCATCAGGTAAGGGCGGCACGGGAAAAACAATGTTTTCCGTGAATTTAGGTGTGATTTTAGCGCAGAGGGGCAAACGTGTCATGCTTATGGATCTGGACATGGGACTGAGAAATCTTGATATATATCTGGGGATGGAAAATAAAGTAGTATATAACATAATGGATGTTATATCAGGAATATGCCGTATAAAAAAAGCTATGATAAAGGTAGACGGATTCGATACTTTGTATTTTATGGCTGCATCTCCGAGACGTGATGACAGGGATATAACCCCTCTTCATATGAAGATATTGTGTGATAAACTCCGTAAGTATTTTGATTATATAATAATTGACTGTCCCGCGGGAATAGGAGATATGCTTGACGTGGCAATGGCACCTGCTGATCGGGTAGTGATCGTTACTGAACCTGAGGCGGCGTCCCTGAGGGATGCTGATGTTACTGAACGATATCTGAGAGAAAAAGGAATCAGAGATATATGTTTTGTCATAAACAAAGTAAAGGCTGAACTTATGAAGGCAGGACTTGTTCCGGATCTTATGACCATACTTAATATGTTCAATAGTCCTGTGGCAGGAATAATACAGGACGACGATAATATACATATATCCACAAATAAAGGAATTCCCATAGTGTGTAAACATGGAACCTATATAGAAAAAAACTTTCAGGAAATTGCTGATAAGATAATAGAATTAGTATGAGTTAAAAGTAAAATACTCTGTGCATTAATAAAATTTTTTGCATGGAGTTTTTTGTTTTGCGAAAATTAAAAAGGCACATGTTGTATCAGTTATGTTTAAAGCTTTTGCCGGCAGCTTACACTGAGTAACAGACCAATGCCCATCATGGCAGATATCATGGATGAACCTCCATAACTTACAAAAGGCAAAGTAATACCGGTTACAGGCATTATACCCATACTCATGGCTATATTTTCGAAGGCCTGAAAGAAAAACATGCCGGCAAGCCCTACAGCAATAAGGGTTCCCTGCAGATCGCTGGCGTATTTGGCTGTTTTAAGTGCGTGATACATGAGAACTGCGAAAAGTGTTATGATGAAAGCGCCTCCTAAGAATCCTGTTTCTTCAACTATAGAAGCGAATATGAAATCAGATTCGGGAACCGGAAGGAATCCCAGATACCCTTGTGTTCCCTGAAGATATCCTTTTCCCAAAAAACCTCCTGAACCTATGGCTACTTTAGAATTCCATACCTGATAATTGCCGGGAAGATCGAGGTTTTCAGGACTCAGGAATGCATCAATTCTTTCTTTTTGATATCCTGCCATAAAAAAGTAAAACATGGGTATGAGAAGGATAAATACGAGGGCCAGACGGAATATCACTTTCAGATCAAGTCCTGAACAGAAAACCATGAATATCCATATGGCACAGAAGACACATCCGCTTCCGAAATCTTCTTTTGATACGATAAGTATAAAAGGCAGACCATACAAAGCTGCCATGATGACTCCTTTTGCACTTGAAAGCGAGTTGCCGGTTCTGGAAAGATAAGATGCCATCAATATCACAAAAATAATTTTTATGGGCTCTGATGGCTGAAATGTTATAAAACCAAGATCAAGCCATGAACGCGATCCATAGAAAGCTGTTCCCAGTCCGGGGATGTAAACAGTCAGGAGAAATATGATACTGAAAATATATAATGGCTTTTCCAGGTCTAAAAAATATCTGTAGCCCAGCATCATAATGACAGAGGCAGCAATGACCCCTAGGATGAGGGCTGCAGATTGTATAAAAACTTCCCTGGAAAGGAAGGTCTCGCTATTGCGGCTTATGCTCACAAGGCCTGATATACCTGAAAGCGAAAGAAGCAGGGAAGCTGCGATGATGTAATGGTTGCATTGTTTTATTATATGAGCAAACTTGTTCATCATTGCCTCCTTCCATTACCTTGACTAGTTAGCCAAAAAAGTCTATAATGTTATTGTGTGCTTTTAAACAATTATTATTACTTTTTATGTAATAAATTGATATTTACAAGTAACTTTGAGTTGACTATAAACTTAAAAATTTCAAAATGGCAGGAGCGGTTCCGCTGTATTTATTTAGGCGGAAGATTTTGCCTGAGATTCGGAAATATCATATGGATATTTTTTATATTACAAAAAGGAGGATGATCAATGACAGAAGTCGTTATAGCAGTTATTGTTGGACTGGTTGCTCTTATAATCGGGCTGCTGGTTGGATATATACTAAGAAAATCTATTGGCGAAAAAACCATAGGCAATGCTGAACAAAAAGCTAAGAATTTGATTCTCGATGCTGAAAACAGAGCAGAAACCCTTAAAAAGGAAAAAATCCTGGAGGCTAAGGAAGAGGCTCATAAACACAGAAGCGATGCAGAGAGAGAAATAAGAGAAAGAAGAAACGAAATCCAAAAATCTGAAAGAAGACTTATTCAGAAAGAGGAAGCTATAGACAGAAAACTTGAAAATATTGAGAAAAAAGAAGAAAGCATTACAAATAAAGAAAGAAGCATAACGAGTAAACAACAGGAGATGGAAAATCTGCTTAAAAGGCAGATGGAAGAACTGGAGAAAATATCCGGATATTCTACGGACCAGGCAAGAGAAATAATCCTTCAGAAGGTCGAAAAAGAGGCGAGAAGCGATGCCGCTGTATTGTACAAGGAGATCGAAGGCAAAGCTAAAGAGGACGCTGATAAAAAGGCCAAGGAGATTATTTCAGGGGCTATACAGAGATGTGCAGCTGATCATGTTGCAGAATCTACTGTTTCCGTAGTACCTCTTCCTAATGATGAGATGAAAGGCCGTATAATCGGTCGTGAAGGAAGGAATATAAGGGCTATAGAAACTCTTACGGGAATAGATCTGATAATAGATGATACTCCTGAAGCTGTGATACTGTCCGGATTCGATCCTGTAAGAAGAGAAATAGCAAGATTATCATTGGAAAAGCTGATTGTTGACGGAAGGATACATCCTGCAAGGATTGAAGAGATGGTTCAGAAATCTGAAAAAGAAGTGAATTCCATAATTAAGGAGGAGGGCGAACAGGCGACCTTCGAGGTGGGAATACACAATCTTCATCCTGAACTGATAAAGCTTCTGGGAAGACTGAAATATAGAACGTCATACGGTCAGAACGTACTTAAACATTCTGTTGAGGTGGCGCATCTTTCAGGCCTTATGGCAGGGGAACTGGGTCTTGATGTAACTCTGGCTAAAAGAGCGGGGCTGCTTCATGATATAGGGAAGGCTCTTGACCATGAGAGGGAAGGAACGCATGTTGATATTGGTATAGAGGTGCTGAGAAAGTATAAGGAATCGGAAGCTGTTATAAACGGTATGGCTGCTCATCATGGTGATTATGAGCCAAAGTCTATTGAAGCGGTCCTTATAGCGGCGGCTGATGCTCTTTCGGCAGCAAGACCGGGAGCAAGAAGAGAAACTTTGGAGTCTTATATAAAGAGACTTCAGAAACTCGAGGAAATCGCCAATACTACGGAAGGCGTTGAAAGATCTTTTGCTATTCAGGCGGGAAGAGAAATAAGAATTATTGCAAAGCCGGATGAAGTGGGCGATGATGCCATAGCTCTTCTTGCGAGAGATATTTCTAAGAGGATAGAATCCGAACTGGAATATCCGGGACAGATAAAGGTCAATGTGGTGAGAGAGACGAGAGCTATAGATTACGCAAAATAAATTAAATTATAAAAGTTGAGGCGGATCAAAATCCGCCTCAACTTTTACAGTGATACAAGCTTAAAGTATTTAATCTTTGTAGGAGATATATATGATTTATCTGGATAACAGTGCGACAACCAAACAGTATCCTCAGGTTACGGAGACCATGATGAGATATATGGAAGAGTTTTTCGGAAATCCGTCATCTCTTTACCAGCTTGGCGTTGATAGTGAAAAGGCGGTAAAAAAGGCCAGAATGACTATCCGTAAAGCTATGGGTTTCGCCGGAGGAAAGATATATTTTACGTCGGGAGGAACCGAAGCTGACAATATGGCTGTTTTTGGAGCTGCAATGGCTCTAAAAAGAAGGGGAAATAAGATTGTGACCACATCAGTTGAACATCCGGCAGTTCTTGAATGCTGCAGAGAACTGGAGAAACAGGGTTTTGAAGTGGATTATATAGGTGTGGACAGGCATTGTAGGCTGGATATGGATGCTCTTGAATCGTCAATTGATGATAAGACTATACTTGTAACTATGATGCATGTGAATAATGAGACAGGTACTGTAATGCCTGTAAACTGTGTAAAAGATATAATGAGAAAGAAAAGATCTCCCGGGATTTTTCACTGTGATGCAGTTCAAAGTTTTGGAAAATTGCCTTTATGCAGTGATGCAGATGTGATATCTGTAAGCGGACATAAAATACACGGCCCTAAAGGAATAGGGGCCATATATATAAAGGATAAAATCAATATTCCGGCTTTTTTACGAGGTGGCGGGCAAGAAGAGGGAAAGCGTTCAGGTACAGAAAATGTTCCTGCTATAGCTGGATTTGGTATTGCTGCAGAGATTTCGGAAAGACAAAGAGCAGATAATTCCATCAGAATGAGTAAGATGAGAAAGTATCTTCTTGACGGACTTTCGGCGGAAATTGATGATGTAATTGTAAACAGCCCCATAGAAACAGGTGTGAGAGAAAATTTGTGCTGCAGTTCCCTTATAAATATCTCTTTTTTGGGAACGAGGGGAGAAGTCTTGCTTCATACTTTGGAACAGGACGGCATATATGTTTCTACAGGATCTGCCTGTTCTTCCAATAAGAAAGGGCAGAGTCACGTTCTCAAGGCAATGGGACTTAAAGATAGGGAGATAGACGGAGCTTTGAGATTTAGTTTTGGCAGTATGAATGATATAGACGAAATGGATATAGTTATAGATAAGGTTTCTTCTGCAGTCAGGAAATTCAGAAGGCTGGGAAGTTTCAGATAGAAGGTGGCAGACAAGTGAACAATGAACATATTTTTATAGTAAGATGCGGAGAAGTGGCTCTTAAGGGAATGAACAAGCCTTATTTTGAGAGAATGCTGGTGGAGAGGATAAAGAAGCTGCTTAAAAAATTCGACGGAATAAACGTAAGAAGACATGAAGGCCTGATATTTGTAAGAGGAGATAAAAGCCTTGATAAACAGGCTATCATAAAAGAAATTTCAAAAGTTTTCGGAGTGGCATCTATAAGCCCTGCTGTAGAATGTGAAAGTACCATGGAGTCTATAGGGGACGCTGCTGTACAATATATGATCGAAGCGATAAAAGAGCGCGGTATAAAGACTTTTAAAGTAGAGGCCAAAAGGGCTGATAAGAATTTTCCTGTAAAATCACCGGAGATAGGCAGACAGATAGGAGCTGTGGTTTTGAAGGAGTGTAAAGTTCTTAAAGTGGATGTTCATAACCCGGATTGTCTTTTATTTGTGGATGTAAGACATGATAAATCATATATTTATCAGGATAAGATAGCAGGTTTCGGAGGGCTTCCTTTGGGGACAAACGGAAAGGGGTTGACGCTTTTATCCGGCGGCATAGATTCACCTGTAGCTACCTGGATGATGGCAAAGCGAGGCATGATAATAGAAGCTGTTCATTTTCATTCATATCCTTATACGAGTCAGAGAGCACAGGAAAAAGTAGAAGAATTGGCATCCATAGTGGCTACTTACTGCGGAAGGTTTAAAATGCATGTAATAAATCTGTTGCCTATACAGGAACAGATAGTGCAGAACTGTCCGGAAGAGGAAACTACCATAATAGTGAGACGCTTTATGATGAGAATAGCTCAGAAGATAGCTGAAAAGACAGGTTGTGGTATGCTTATAACAGGAGAAAATCTGGGTCAAGTGGCAAGTCAGACTGCAGAAGCATTGGTGGTTACTGATTCATCGGTAACTATACCAGTCATGAGACCTTTGATCGCTATGGATAAAGTGGATATTATGGATAAGGCTCAGGAGATAGGCACATATGAGACGTCAATACAGCCTTATGAAGATTGCTGCACAGTATTTCTTCCTAAACACCCTGTTACAAAACCACGGCTTGAAAGAATATTGGCCTCTGAAAGTAAATTGGAGTGTGACAGACTGATAGACGAGGCAGTAGAAGCAGATGAAATTGTTGATATATTTCCACAGTAAATGACAAAAATAGTGGATTTTAGATATTTTCTCTTAAGGACAACCTCCTTGTTTAAAGATTATAATTATAATATAGTCTTTTGGATTAAGGAGGTTTTTTAGTGGAAGTAATTTTCAGGATTTCAGGAAATATATTGATTTCATGTATTAAAGGTGAAGTGGACCATCACAGTGCTATGCCTCTTAGGCAGGCTATAGATAAATCGATGAAAGCATTCGATTGCAGTGATCTTATCCTTGATTTCAGTGGTGTTGAGTTTATGGACAGTTCCGGTATAGGAGTTGTTCTGGGAAGATATAAAAAACTTAACAAAAGCGGCGGCAGGATCTGCATTTCTGGGTGCAGTAAGTATATCGAAAAGGTGCTCGGTATGGCTGGAGTATTTTCGATTGTTCCGAAAGCAAATGATTTCGACAGTGCCGTTGCTGTGATAACCGGTCAGGAACAAATAAGTATGGAGGTTTAACATATGAACAATGTAATGAAGACAGAGTTTAGCGCTCTTGCGGAAAACGAAGCCTTCGCAAGAGCCGTTGCTGCTGCTTTTGTGATGCCGCTTGATCCGACTGTCGAGGAACTGACGGAAATAAAAACTGCGGTATCAGAAGCTGTCAGCAACAGTATAATCCATGGCTACGAAGGATGTGCTGACCGAAATGAAGCAAAAGTTATAATGGAATGTACCATATCAGACGGAGGAAAGCTTGTAATAACCATAGAAGATAATGGAGTTGGCATAGGTGATGTGGAGAAGGCTATGGAACCTATGTTTTCCACTGGAGACTCTGAAGAACGCTCAGGAATGGGATTTACAGTCATGGAAAGTTTTACAGACAGACTTAAGGTAAGATCAGAGATAGGTAAGGGGACGACCGTGATCATGACCAAATATCTGGATATTATAAGTGGCATATAAATATGAGCCTGTAGCTAAGGAAGATACATACAGATTAATCACAGAAGCACAGAACGGCAACCGTGCAGCGCGGGAACTGGTAGTCACACAAAATATAGGACTTGTAAAAAACTTAGCGATGAAATATGCGTCAGGCTATTACGAAGCTGATGATCTTATGCAGGTAGGATTTGTCGGACTTGTAAAGGCTATAGACAGATTCGATACAAAGTTTGACGTTATGTTTTCCACCTATGCTGTCCCCATGATATTAGGTGAGATAAAGAGATTTTTAAGGGATGACGGAAAAATAAAAATAAGCCGTCAACTTAAAACAGAAATGAAAAATTTAAAAGTTTTGCAGCAGGAATATTATAATAAGCATGGAAAAAGCCCTAAAATCAGCTATCTGGCAAAGGAGATGGGAGTTTCAAGGGAACATATAATGGAGATTCTTGAAGCAATAGACTCTATGGCAAATATAGAGAGTCTTGATAATGAACTGATTCCCGAAGGTATGCACGGAGGTCATTATGTAGATGAAGAACAACAAAATGTAGAGCTGATCGATCTTAAGGCCGCTATAAAAGATTTGGCTGATAGGGAAAGGCAGATAATCGTACTTCGGTATTTCAAGGATATGACTCAGCAACAGATAGCTAAGGTACTGGGTATTTCACAGGTACAGGTATCAAGAATAGAGAAGAAAGTTCTTGGTAGAATGCGCGAAAGAATGGAGAAGATTGAGTAAATATATTTTGACAGGAAGCAGTATAATAGTGTATAATTTTCATTGTTAATTATATTTGCGCCACTAGCTCAATTGGATAGAGTCGCGCACTACGAATGCGAAGGTTAGGGGTTCGAGTCCCTTGTGGCGCGCCAGAAAACACTGTTTAATAAAGAACAGTGTTTTTTATTTGCAAGGAGTACTAATAAAAAAGGAATGCTGTGAAGTACTTTATATGTTGGTTCTTTTTGTTAACAAATAATTAGATGAGTTTAAATTAGAAGAGTATTTTGATATTAAAAATAAAAATGATGTAAGAAATTTTATTGCAGAAAAATAAAAATATAATGTTGGTTAGAAATTTTTTTCTTATCTGAATTTTATAAAAAATAATAAAAAAATACAGTTTTATTGGATAAAATAACAAATACCACAAATTAATTTTAAAAAAGTGTTGACAAATAGCAAGTTGAGCAATATACTATAACTGTAGTAAAAATTAAGTAGCAACAACAAAGGAAAAGAGGGATATCATGAGTAGTGCTACAAAGAAAACCATTGCCAAGAAAGTAGAGTCCGTTAAAAAGACTTTTAAGGACTGTGCATATCTGATCGACATTGCAGTAATGCATGGTCAGGCTTAGGGCAAAGACTACAATAAGATAAAGAAAATAAATATAAGAAATATTTTTTCGGCAGGCAGTGAGCCTGTCGTTTTTTTTATTTGAAAAAGATTTTCAGCTAAATTTAATTTTACAATATAATAATAAAGTATAATAATAATATATTATTGTAAACTGCAAATATCTTTTGAAAAATTAACTGTTTTGCGCTATAATAAATATACGGCGTGTTGCTCAAAATCTTTCTGATCAGTGAGCCACGCACTTTTTGTTGCCTGTTTAAGAAAGAAGAAGGTGTATGATAATGGACGACAGTAGGTTTGCAAAAGGTGAATATGTTGTATATGGTACGAATGGAATATGTTTTTTAGAAGATATAAAGATCATGAAGTTTGCTTTTGATTCAGAGAAGAGTACTTATTACATTTTGAAGCCTACAAGTAATGATGCGTCAACGATATATGTTCCTCTTAACAATGAGAAGCTTATGGGGAAACTTAGGCCTGTCATGACGAGAGAAGAGATCGATTCGCTGCTTTTGGGGTTAAAGGACAAAGAAATAGAGTGGGAAAAGGACAGGAGATTTAGATCTGAAAATTTCCATGAGATTCTTATAAATGGAGTTACTCAAAATCTTTTGCTTATGATAAGATGCCTTTATATGAAAAAAAGAGAGCTGCTGCCTCTTGGCAAGAAGCTTCCCACTACAGATGAGAATACTTTGAAATCAGCAGAAAAACTGGTAGAGGAAGAGTTCTCTTTTGTGCTTGATATCCCGAAAGATGATGTAAGCGGATATATAAGAGCATTAATAGAGTCATCTGAAAAGGAAGTTAAGAATTAAAAATAAAAAGTAAAATAATGGCGAATAATGTATCATAAAGCTTGTTGTGGTGCTGCAGCGGACATGTTATTCTTTTCTCGGATAATAGGGGGATGAGGGTATGGATAAGATTTCTGTTGCATTGATATCAGGCATAATAGTTCTTATGCTGACAAGTGGCATAATAGTTTATAATACATGGCTGTCTGATGAAATGAATCATATGCAAGCTGAGACTATTGTAGAAGATTCGAAGGCCGATGATGATCTGGTATTTAACGATGATACTTCTATTAAGAATAATTCTGACAAGAAACTGTGGATACGAGTGAAACCTGTATATGACAGCAGATATGATCCGGATGGCTATAGAATAATTTCCGGGGCAATAGACAAGGGTGAGTGGAAAAGTGACGATGGAAGCTGGTATTATTACAGCAGACCGATAGGATTGTCACAGACTACTGAGCCGCTGATGGACAGGCTTTTATATAACGGAAAAGATGTTTCTGCTGACAGCAACGGCAGGTTCAGCCTGCAGGTAGAAGCTGTAGATGAGGAATGGTTTGTTTCAGAACCTGATGATGGGATAGAAGCATTTAGTTTCTTTGAAGAGACAATGGCGATTCCTGAAGGAACAAGTTTATGATTTAAAATAAAATATATTGTGAAAGATACTTCTCTTGTCTCAGGCAGAGAAGTATTTTTATGAAGAAAATATTCGTAATTTTATAATAAAGTTTCTGTAGAAAGACCCACAGAAACTTGATTTGTTTTTTTAGAAAAATATCGATTAGTTTGTTGACAATAACCATTAATTAGAATAGACTAACCTATGTGGAAAATAAAATTTAAATAAGTTTGGAGTCTATCGTATTTATGGATTATGAGAAAACAGAGATGCGCAAGGATATTATATTGAAAAAACTTAAAGAGCGCGGGTGCAGAATAACGAAGCAGAGAATGCTTATTCTTGATATTATCTTAAACGAGAAGTGTTCATGCTGCAAGGAGATATACTACAAGGCCATAGAACATAATCCCGGGATAGGGGTATCGACAGTTTACAGGATGGTGAATTCTCTTGAGGAAATAGGAGCTATCAGCAGGAGTGATATTTATAAAATAAAATACGAAGGGGAGAAAACAAAAGGTTCTGTATGTGTAATAGAGCTTGATGACGGAACTTTTTGTATTTTTTCCGAAAAAACTTTTGAGACTATGATTGCTGCCAGCCTTAAAGCTGCGGGATATATTAAGGAACAGAAAATAAAAAAGATCTCGATGAATACAAAATATGCTGAAAATGATAAAATTTATCGTTAAGATAAAAATAAATGGAAAAGGGATTATGATTGATATAAGATATTTGTATTCAATTGGCTGAGCGCCGGGAAAAGGAGGCTGTTTTTATGAAACAACACAAATTTTGGTCATGGGCGATGGTTGCCTGCATGGCAATGGTGATCTATACCGGTTATAAGCATAAGTAGGAGGGGATGTTATTATGAAAGGTTTGAAGAATATTGATGCTAAGAAATCCGGAATTTTTGCAGCAGGAGTTTTATTTGGTACAGCTGGTATAAAGGTTTTGACCAGCAAAGATGCTAAAAAAGTATATACGGGTTGTACTGCGGCAGTGTTGAGAGCAAAGGAATGTGTTATGAATATTGTTGCTAAAGCACAGGACAATGCGGGGGATATTTATGCCGAAGCGCAGCAGATCAATGAAAAAAGAGCTGCTGAAGAGTGTACATATGGTGAAGCTGGCGTCCAAGAAGCAAAAGAAGTCGGCGCAGATAACTGATTTAATAATATAAGCACCTGTGGGAGACCACAGGTGTTTTGTGGTACGAGTGAGAAAACGATATGAAATTTGTAATAAAGCATGAAATAAAAGGCCGTATAAGAATACAAGCGATACAAAGCAGAATGACTTGTATTCAGGCAGATACATTACAGTATTATTTAAGCAGTCAGAGGAATGTTACGTCAGTTAAAGTGCAGGAAAGATCACAGAGTGCGGTTATATATTATGATGGAAAAAGAGAAAATATATTGGAAGCTCTGGCACAATTTAATTACATGGAAGCTCGAGTACCGGAAGACTATCTCAGGAATTCAGGCAGAGAATTAAATCGTACGTATTGGGAAAAACTGGTTAGCCATGTTTTGAAAAGATGTGTAAAAAGACTTTTTTTCCCGTATCAGCTTCGTGTAATATTGACACTTGTTAAATCTGTGAGATATCTTAAACTAGGAATAGCGTCACTTATTAAAGGGAAAATTGAAGTGCCGGTTCTGGACGCTACAGCCATAGGGGTATCTATGCTGCGTGGTGATTTTAAAACTGCCGGATCCATTATGTTTCTTCTGGGAATCGGCGAAATACTGGAAGAGTGGACTCATAAGAAATCAGTAGATGATTTGGCGAGGAGCATGTCTTTGAATATAGGCAATGTATGGCTCTGCGATGGAGACGATGAGACTCTTGTTTCTGCTTCTGATATAAAAATTGATGATTTCGTAAAAGTGTATATGGGCAACGTTATACCATTTGATGGAACTGTTGTGAGTGGTGAAGCAATGATTAATCAGGCATCTCTTACAGGAGAATCTATGGCTGTAAGGAGAATATCGGGTGCTTTTGTATATGCTGGGACTATTGTTGAAGAAGGAGAGCTTACTGTTCAGGTAAAAGAGGTTTCCGGAGGCAGCAAGTTTGAAAAGATTGTTACAATGATTGAAGAAACGGAAAAACTTAAGTCTTCCCTGGAAGGGAAAGCTGAACATCTTGCAGATAAACTTGTTCCTTATACATTAGCAGGAACAGCTCTTGTATGGCTTCTCACGAAGAATATGACTAAAGCTTTGTCGGTTTTGATGGTGGATTTTTCTTGCGCATTAAAGCTGGCCATGCCTATTTCTGTACTGTCTGCTATGAGAGAAGCCGGGAATTATAAGATAACTGTAAAAGGCGGTAAATACCTTGAGGCTATGGCTGAGGCAGATACGATAATATTTGATAAAACGGGAACGCTGACAAAGGCAGAGCCTGTAGTAAAGGATGTCTTATCATTCAATGGGCAGGCTCCTGATGAGCTTCTGAGGATAGCGGCTTGCCTTGAAGAACATTTTCCTCATTCTATGGCAAAAGCTGTGGTTGATGCCGCAAGAGAAAAAGGTCTTAAACATGAAGGCCTTCATTCAGAAGTTGAGTATATAGTGGCTCATGGTATTTCATCGACAGTTAACGGAAAGAGAGCTGTAATAGGAAGTCACCATTTTATATTTGATGATGAGAAGTGTGAAGTGAAAAATGAATTCAGAAGACAGTTCGAGGATCTTCCGTCGGAGTATTCACATCTTTATATGGCTATAGAGGGGGAGCTTGCTGCAGTGATTTGTGTACAGGATCCGCTTAGGCCTGAGGCGGCGGAAGTAATAAAAGAACTGAAACAGTTGGGAATAAAGAGAGTTGTCATGATGACAGGCGACAGTGAGAGGACTGCAAGAGCCATTGCCGAAATGGCGGGAGTGGATGAATACCATTCTGAAGTTCTTCCTGAAGATAAGGCAGATTTTGTCGAAAAGGAAAAGAAAAAAGGAAGGAAAGTTGTAATGATAGGAGATGGCATCAATGATTCTCCGGCTCTGTCTGCTTCAGACATAGGTATAGCTGTCAGCGAAGGTGCGGAACTGGCCAGAGAGATAGCGGATGTCACTATAGCAGCCGACGATCTCAGGGAAATCGTGGTGTTTAAGAAACTGAGCGATAAACTGATGCATAGGATACACTCAAATTACAGGAGTATCGTAGGAATCAACGGAGCTTTGATACTTCTGGGTATAGGGGGGATTATACAACCAACTGCATCGGCGCTTATGCATAACATATCGACCCTTGCGATTAGTCTCAAAAGTATGAATGATCTGTTATGATATATTTATAGAATAAGTGAAATAAACGGCAGTTTAGTCTGCCGTTTATTTTTTTTGTGAAAAAATGTTACAGCAGGCATTGACATATAAAAATGATTAGTGTATACTAACTCACATAAGTTAGAAAAAACTAACCGAATAGAGGGAATGATATGAATTTACTGGAAACGCATTTGATCAAACACTGCTCTCCTACGCTGGCGTCTTTAAAGATGGCCAATCTATTTAATTATTCTTATTGGACAGAAAGAGAGCTGATGGAAAGCATGGAATATTGGAATAAGCAGATGTCGGGAAAAGGCATCAGACTCTTTGTATTGAGAAAATCAAATAGAAGGGCATTGATATATGTCTGTCGCTTTTCCGATTTGGAGAGAGAACTCAGAAAGCCTCAAACAGCGGAATTTTTACGCAGATATGGCTATGAAGATCTCGATGTGTCAGGTGCGATAGAACGTTTGAAAGCGAGATTGCAGACCAGTGAGGAATTTCCTCATGAAATTGGTGTATTTTTAGGGTATCCTCTTGAAGATGTCACGGGATTTATAGACAATGCCGGGAAGCGATTTCTTCATTCAGGAGTCTGGAAAGTGTACAGCGATAGAGAGGAAGCTGAAAAAATTTTTTATAAATATAAAAAGTGTACTGACATATATATCCATTTATGGGAAGGCGGAAAGAGTGTTTGGCAGCTTACAGTAGCTGCGTAGGCAGAAAAAGACCACAGGAGGTATATAATGAAGAAGGTAGCGGTAGTATATTGGAGCGGCACAGGAAATACGGAAGCCATGGCTATGTCTGTAGTACAAGGCGCTAAAGACAAAGGTGCAGAAGTGAGCCTTTTTACAAGTGCAGATTTTACGGCAGACATGATAGGGGATTTTGATGCTATAGCTTTCGGATGCCCTTCAATGGGGGATGAGGTTCTTGAGGAAAGTGAATTTGATCCGATGTTTGAGTCATGCAAGAAAAAACTTGGAGGAAAGAAAATTGCTCTGTTCGGTTCATACGGCTGGGGAGATGGAGAATGGATGCGCAACTGGGTAGAAGAATGTGAATCACTTGGAGTGGATATGGCGTGCGACAGTGTTATTTGCAATGAAATGCCCGATGATGCAGGAAAAGCTGAATGTGAGGCATTAGGAGCTGCGTTAGTTTAGTTTTGCAATAAAAATCAGGATGGATTCTGTTTAGATTTTGGATTCCATCCTGATTTTTTTATAAGAAATAGTTATTTTGTTATAATAATGTACAGAATAAATTGATGATGAAGCAAATACCAATACCGATAACTGTAGGTAAGAGAAATGCGAAAGTAGTCCATTTAAGGCTTCCGGTTTCTTTTTTTATTGTCAGGCAAGTAGTTCCGCATGGGAAATGAAACAGGCAGAGTATTATTACAGACAAGGCTGTCTGAAAAGTCCATCCGCATCCTACAAGAGTGTCCTGAAGTTGAGTAAGGCTGCTGTAGTCAGTAAGCACTCCTGTTGACATATAACACATCAGCATTACAGGAACAACGATTTCATTGGCAGGAAATCCAAGGATAAAAGCCATAACTATTACACCATCAACACCTATTACCCGGCCGAAGGGATCTAAAAACTCAGTGCAGTGATTTAATATTGAAGAATTACCGATTTTGATATTGGCCAGTATCCATATTAACACACCGAAAGGAGCTGCTATAACTATTGCTCTTCCGAGGACGAAAACTGTTCTGTCGAATATGGAGCGCACTATCACGCTTCCTATTTTAGGTTTTCTGTAAGGCGGCAGTTCCAGCACGAATGAGGAAGGCATTCCTTTAAGGACAGTTTTTGATAAAAGTTTTGAAACTATCAATGTTACCGCGATCCCTATAAGTATGAAACCTGTTAATATACATCCTGCCGCAAGAGTTCCTAAGGAAGCTGTGCCGGAAACGAAAAATATAAGTATTATTGCTATAAGTGTGGGAAATCTTCCGTTACATGGCACAAAGTTATTAGTGATTATAGCTATTAAGCGTTCTCTGGGGGATTCTATTATACGGCATCCCATGACCCCACATGCGTTGCAGCCAAAGCCCATACACATAGTCAGCGACTGTTTTCCATGAGCTCCGCAGCACTTAAATGCATTATCAAGATTAAATGCTACTCTTGGGAGATATCCGAAATCTTCAAGTAGAGTAAAGAGTGGAAAGAAAATAGCCATAGGAGGAAGCATAACTGATATTACCCATGTAAGTGTTGTATAAAGTCCGTCCATAAGCGCTGATACTAATATATTGGGAGCATTGACAGATATCAGTAACGTTCTTATTTTTTCATCGAGTAAAGAGAACATTGAAGAAAGAGCTTCTGAAGGATAATTAGCTCCTACCATAGTTATCCAGAAAATCATAAGAAGCAGCAGTATCATTACAGGGAAACCTAAAATTTTTGAGGTTACGATCTTGTCAAGCTTTCGATCAAAACTGTGAGGTTCTTCTTTAGACAGTGTAACACATTGCCGGTATATGTCATTTATGTTAAAGTCTTTTTTGTGCATACCGGAAGACTCATTCGGAGAGAACGAGTACAGTGTTTCAAGAAGCTGAGGGAAACCTTCTTTTGATCGCGCAACTGTAGCAATCACGGGGATATGCAGAAGTTTTTGGAGCTTTTCGATGTCCAGCTGTATACCTTTTTTTCTGGCTTCATCCATTAGATTGACACAAAGGATAGCTTTATCAGTTACTTTGAGGATATCTTTTATAAGAAGAAGATTTCTTTTCAGACATGTGGCGTCTGCAACAATAAGTACGAGATCTGCCTGACCTGAAAGTATGTATTCTCCCGTTACTGCTTCGTCAGGTGAAGATGAGTCAAGAGAATACGCTCCCGGAAGATCAATAAAATCAAAAGTTGCGTCCTTGTATCTCATATGACCGACAGCATTGGTGACAGTTTTACCGGGCCAGTTTCCGGTATGTTGTTTCATACCTGTAAGAGCATTAAATACGGTACTCTTACCTACATTGGGATTACCCACTAATGCTATAGTTTTATTTTTCATAAAAACACCTCTCTGAAGAGTATATGAATATAATTTCAGAGAGGTGAATATTGTAAAAAACTATATTTATTTAACAATCGCAGGTGAGATATAAATGTTGTTTGAATCCTCTTTTCTTAGAGCCAGTACAGCTCCCATCACCTCGTAAGCGGAGGGATTTTTAGCGGGGCTGTTGAACAGGAGCGTTATCTTTGCTCCCGGGAAAATACCATAACCTCTGAATGTATCGGCAACGGCAGCGCCTTTTTTTATAGATTGTATTATATATTCCTTGCCCGGGACAGCCATAGGCAAGGTGATTGACACATCATTCATAGTTGACCTCCTTACGAAAATATTGTATCATTACATATATTCAACTTTGTTTTCAAAATTATTGGGAAAACTGTTAATATTATCATATAAAATGTCTTGACAATGGGTTCTTAAAATGATAATATATTTCTCGCAGCGATTGTGAAAATAGCTGTATGTGTGGCGGTGTAGCTTAGTTGGCTAGAGCGTCCGGTTCATACCCGGAAGGTCGG
>NZ_JBKTXS010000030.1:0-26074 GCF_046951855.1 Lentihominibacter sp.
GGAGCAATCGGTCCGACAGGAGCCACAGGAGAACAAGGGGCGACTGGTCCGACAGGGGCCACAGGAGAGCGAGGAGCAACGGGCCCAATAGGAGCCACAGGTAATCAGGGGGCAACAGGGCCAACGGGGGAAACTCCTCAAATAACAGTAACAGAGAATACAAAAACAAGTTATAAGATTAATTTCAAAACCAGCACACAAAATATAACAAGCCCTAATTTAAAATCTAATATGGAATATTATAATTATAATTTATCTACAACAGGAAGCACAGCAAATATTCCGATGGAAAACTTAACATTGATTCTTCAAAATACTTCATCAACAAGTATGAGGATTTCTATACAACCTCAGCAGGCAGGCACATCTGTTTTAGCTGATATACGCCGTGTGAGTATCTATGATGCTGCCATTGATGTTCAGACTAATAACAATGTTACAGTATCGTCAAAACTTGTTCTTGATGATATTGTTTACACTATGTCTCAGGAAATGCATTGGATGAGGATAAGACAACAAGATCCTAATACAAAATTATGGTCTATGTGTGAGGTTCACACTTTTGCTTCCCAAAATGGTTCAAGAACTACAGTAAGCATTCAGTGGATTTATACAGGAAGTACATTTGTAACGCCTACATGATTGAGATATACTAATCAGATAGTAATAAAAGAGATAGCTGATGTTTTACTCTAAAAAGAGGGGAATGCCGTTTGATTTAATAGGTGGGTTATCCTCTCTCTTTTTGCTTTTCTGTAATTTTTTTATGGATATCAAGATTAAATTTATCACGCTGAACCTCCATATATGTTTTGCTGTTGTTCAATAGTTCATCACAAAAGGAAGCTACATCTGAACCTGTTATTTCTAATATTTTTTTGCCTCTTTCAGCGCTTTCCTCGAATAAATCGAGAAGACTTGCAAAAATCGACATCATATCCATGCTGGAGGTGCTGTCTGCTGCAAAACTCCACATGTATTTCTGGATCTTGTGATATACGAAGCTATATTCTTCGGGAAGGGCTTTTGCACGGCGCTTCATTTGCTTCCATTCTTTTTTCTCGCCTATCATTTTTCTGAAAATATTAATCATTAATTCCCTCCTTTAGTTCATTTATCTTTGAAGATATGAATTCCCATCTTTTCCAGAAGTCGCATAATTCTTTTCGCCCGAGATTATTAAGTGAATAAAATTTTCTTGGGGGTCCGAGAACAGATGGTTTTTTTTCTGTGGTTACCAGCTTGTTTTTTTCAAAGCGTATCAGGATTGTATATACTGTTCCTTCTACTACATCTGTAAAACCTAATGAATTGAGCCGTCGTGTTATCTCATAGCCATAAGTTTCTTCTCTGTTTATGATTTCAAGGATGCAGCCTTCAAGGATACCCTTTAACATTTCAGTGGTATTCTCCATGTTTATATCTCCTTTGTATATCTATGCTCAGGTATTAAGTGTTACTGATTACTGCTATATAGTATTACATAATAGATATGGTGTCAATAGATATGTGCGTTTAATTAAATATACCATTCCGGTCAAAGGTATTTGGCTGAAATGGTATATTTAATATTTTTATTTATTATTCTTTAAGCAACTTTGAATAATAGGCGTTAGCTTGGTATAAAGCGGCTACTGGGTTATGTGCTAACACGCGGTCTTTTGTTACTAAAGTGGTACACAGCGCGTCGGAATATTTGAAGAACATGCTGTCATGGCCGACACAAAGGCCTATGACTATGTTGAGATCAGTTTTTTCTTTATTCAAAAGCTTTGCCTGTAAAATGGGGTTGCACATATTTTTTCCGACTGATTCACAGCAAGGGGGTATTCCTACTGATGTTTTTTCCTGAGCTCCGATTTTACAACTTACACCGGCAACATCAAACCCTTTTTTTCTAAAAATCTTGGCTGCTGTACGAGCTTCTGAAAGCAGACCGACACATGTAGCGATACCCAGTTTTTGAGCTTTGATTTTTTTTGCAAATTCCATAATTTCTTCTATTCTTGTCATTTTACAGTAATTTTCAAACTCAACTTCTGCTGCGGCAATAGTTATACGATTGTTTTCATCGTCTTCTATATAAAGTTTCATAGTATCTTCAAGAAAACAATTATCCATATTTTGTGTGGGACAAAAATCTGGATAGACTGAATCTTGTTTATTACAATTGGAAGTACTACAGTCTATGCAGCTTCTATTTGTATCCTTTTTTCTCATTTTGCCACCTCTCTTGTGACTTTATTATACTACATAGCGACCAATGACTGAATAGTTTGTCTGATTATTTTGATTTTGTCATATATCAGGGGTTGTTTCAGACTTATAGATTCAGTTCTCTTTGAAGTCGTTTTTTTAGCTGATATGCTGAACAGGATTCGCTGTTGTCAAATGTGATATCAGCAGCGGCTCTGTATATAGGCAGCCGTTTTGTTTCCATTTTATAGAGTGCTGCTTTGCTTTTAGAAAGTGGTCTGCCATTTGTCGGAAGGCAGTCAACGGGTCTTTTGATATGTATGATAATTCCGTTTTGTCTGAGTGCGTCTACATTCAAAGGATTCAGAACGGTACCCCCACCTGTGGCTATTATGAGTCCGTGTTTTTTTCCAAGTCTTTCTGCAGTTTCTTTTTCTCTATTTCTGAAGTACTCTTCTCCGAAGAAATCGAAAAGTTCGGAGACAGACATACCTTCATTTTTTTCGATTTCCTGATCCATATCTATGAAAGTTCTGCCGGTCTGTTCAGAAAGAAGTTTCCCTATAGTGGATTTTCCGCTTCCGGGCATGCCGATAAGAATGATATTGCGTATTTGTTTCTGAAGCTGTGAAATTATTCGTTCATTCTCCTTTTCAAATGTCCCCGGCATACCGAGAAAATATCCGGCTGCGGCTGTAGCCTGAGCCACAAGCATAGGAAGACCGTTAGAAAATTTCAATCCTGCTTTTTCGGCTTCCAAAATCAGACGGGTCTTAAAAGGGTTATATATTACATCTATTACTGAATGACATCTCGGAAAATCTGCAAGGTGTATGATACTTTGCAGATTATGGGGGTATGTCCCTACAGGTGTAGTATTGATTATAACGTCAATATCAAAGGCAATATCCGGCAGATCTTTATATGTAAGCTGCTGTATTGGACAAGACAGAAAAGTTTGTTGGGCTTTCTGTCTGTTTGCTGTTGCAGAACGGGAAGCTATATATATTTGCGAAGCGTTGTTATCGGATACGGCTTTGCAGACTGTCAGCGAAGTGCCTCCTGTGCCCAGTATCAGTATAGTTTTGTCTGAAAAGCTGATACCTGCTCGTTTTGCGGCATATAGAAAGCCCTCATAATCTGTATTGTGTCCTATCAGCCTGTATTCATCTTTGCCGGAGCCGGATGATTTCCAATATAATGTATTGACGGAACCAATATCTTTTGCAAGCGGCGATATCTCATCACATAGAGACATCACCGCTTTTTTGTAGGGAATTGTGACATTGAGTCCGTTAAAATCACGGGCATTTATAAATTCCGGCATTTCTTTTTCTGTAAGGCTGAACAGATTATATTCATATTTTCCAAGAGCTTCATGTATTTCCTTAGAATAGCTGTGGACCAGCGTTTTTCCTATCAATCCGTATTTCATCATATCAATTCCGTATAACAACCCAAGAATACAAATGTTTCAGGCTGGTTTTCCAATTCGCTGAGGAGATTGATCAGAGCAGGAGAATATACAGACGCTTCAAGATCAAAGTAAAACATGAATTCAAAATCACTGCCTGGGATAGGTCTGGATTCTAATTTTGTCAGATTGATACCCAGAGCTGCAAATTTAGCTATAGTATGATAAAGCGAGCGCGGAACATGAGGCAGAGACAATATTAGACTGATTTTGCCTGAGCCGGGATAAATCTCTAGGTTTTTAGATATGCAGATAAAGCGAGTATAGTTGTTGTCGCTTACCTGAATGTGTTTTTTCAATAGCTCTAATCCGTAGAGGTCAAGGCATTCTTTTGAAGAAATGGCAGCGACATCTGTTCTGTCGCTCTCGGCTACCATTTTGGCTGCCAGTGCTGTATTTTCACATACAGTGACTTTCACATCTTTAAGAGTTTTAAGGAATTCTCCACATTGGCCAATGGCTTGTTCATGGGAGAATATTTCCTTTACATCGGAGAGCTTTGTACCGGCTTTTGCCATAAGATTGTGACTTATGCGCAGACGTATGCTCTTTACGATATGAAAATTATAGTTTTGCATGAGATCGTAAACTGCACCTACTGAGCCGTATGAGCTGTTTTCAATTGGCAGAATTCCGTATTGACACAATCCTTTTTCAACAGCATTGAAAACACCTTCAAAGCTGTTGAAATACATTATACTTGGTACTTCGAACAGTTTTTCACAGGCAGCCTGAGAATGTGACCCGGCGACACCTTGGCAAGCCACGACAGCTTTATTGGGAAAAAGCTGAGGAGTCTGTTCAAGCGCAGTTTGGATTCTTTGCGCCAGATCCGATTTTCTTGCAAGGAAGTTGTTCTGGCATGATCTGCTGGCGTCAAAGATGGTATTGAAAAGCAGTCTTGCGTATCCATCAAAAGGCTCTCCGATTTGTTCTGAGACTTTGTGAAGGACTTCTTTTTCACGGGTATCGCTGAGAACGGGAATTCCATTATCTTTTTTATATTTTGCGATCTTTAGAGAAGTTTCCATACGTTCTTTGAACAGATCGGTAATTTTTGAATCGATACTGTCGATATCTTGTCTCATTTGTTCTAAATTTTTCGTTGTCATTATTTTACCTCCATAATACAATCTAAAATTCCTAAGGCCATAGCTGCTTCCGCTATAGGGACAGCTCTTATGACGACGCAAGGGTCATGTCTGCCTTTTATTCTGAGTTTTGTGTTTTCATGCTTATCCAGATCCACCGAATCCTGCTCTTTTGCTATAGACGGAGTTGGTTTAAAAGCCAGTCTTGCAATTAAAGGCATTCCCGTAGTAATGCCTCCCAGGATTCCCCCGTGGTTATTGGTTTTTGTTTTGACTGTACTGTCATCGTAATAAAATACGTCATTATTCTCAGATCCGGTAAACGCTGCTGCCTGGAAACCTGCGCCGAATTCCAGCCCCTTTACAGCAGGAATGCCGAAAAATATGGGAGCAAGGACGCTTTCCAGCCCGTCGTACATGGCTCCGCCAATACCGGCGGGGACATTCAGCGCGCAGACTTCTATGATACCTCCTACCGAATCTTTATCTTCCATAGCCAGCCATATTTTTTTTTGCATTTCCAGCTTAGATTTATCTGAAATGACGGCCATATCTTTTTGCTTCAGTGATTCGAGAAGGCAGGATGTTGTGCTGACCGGGTCAAAAGGGGTATCTTTAGCGTCAGATATGGAATATATATGGGCGCCTATTGATATTCCTTGTTTTTGTAGTATCTGTAAGGCGATACCGCCCGCTATACACAGCGGTGCTGTCATTCTGGCTGAAAAAGGACCCCCTCCAGCCATATTAAGATTTTTTCCGTACCGTATCCTTGCTGTATAATCGGCGTGTCCCGGTCTTGGAATTGACCGCAGGAGCTTGTAATCCCGGGAACGGGTATCGGTGTTTCTTATTTCCAGGGAAATGGGATCTTCCGTAACGATCATTGTTTTCGTTCTGCCTGTGCTGTTCAAAGGAGTAAGACCTTTTAATGGGACAGGAATATCAGGTTCTTTGCGTTTCGTGGCAAAAAAGCTGTTCCCCGGAGCTCTTCTCTTAAGAAATGCTTCAAGCTGATTCATATCTATTTCGGTTCCCGGCGGTATGCCGGTTATCTCTACACCTATGGCGGGTTCATGGGAGCCGCCCCAGATGCTTATTTTCAAATGGTTTCCTATGGTGGATTTCATGCTTACACCTCGTATACTTCCCCGCCTAAGGCAGCGAAATCTTCAAAAAATGTAGGATATGATTTGTTTACGGCTTCTGCGCCATATATTATTACAGGGTGGTGGCAGGCACAGGAAGCGATGGCAGCAGACATAACAATTCTGTGATCGTTATGTCCTGATATCTGCCCTCCTATCAGTCGTCGGCGCCCAGTAACAGATAGTCCCGAACCGCCGTCAGTTATATCAGCGCCCAGTTTTGACAAAACATCAAAAACTGTATGGAGGCGGTCTGATTCTTTTATCCTGAGCCTCTCAGCATTGGTTATAAGCGATGTTCCTTCTGACAGGGACATCACTGTAGCAAGGATAGGAACCAGATCAGGTATCTGTGATACATTTATTTCGCAGGAGGTAAGATTATGCCCTGTGCATTTTATTGTGCTTAAGGAGTCATCTGTTGTTTGTATTTTCAGCTCTGCTCCCATATTTTCAAGTATGCCGGCAATTTGTTTATCTCTTTGGGAAGAAGCAAGATCGAGCCCGCATAAGGTCACATCGCCGCCCAGTGCGCCGCCGGCCAGCCAGAATGCAGCATTTGACCAGTCACACTGAATAGAGGTTCTTTCCGGTTCTTTGTAAACTTGCTTCCCGTCTATTACATATATATTGAAGCCTTCTGTTGACAGTTTTTCGGTGATTTTTATTCCGAAAGCTTTAAGTACATCAAGAGTTAGATCTACATATCCCGCTGATTCCAGTTTTGTGGTGAGTGTCAATGTACTGCTGCCATCAAGGAGAGGCAGAGCGAAGAGAAGACCCGTTATAAACTGTGAGCTTACATTACCGGCAAGTCTGTAGTTTCCCGGCATGAGTCTGCCCTTTACGGTACATATTTCTCTGTATTTACCCTGTGATTTGTGGAAGCGGTTCGGCGTAATGAATGTACAGCCGTGCTTTTCCATTTCTTCCTTAAGAGGAGAGATAGGTCTGTCGGGTAACTTGCCTGTTCCTATGAATACTGCTTCGTCTTTTAGGGCCATGGCTACCGGAAGCATGAATCTTAATGTGGAACCGCTTTCCTTACAGTCGAGAAAGGGCATGTTTTTATCCATTTGGCTCAGACAGTTTTTTGTCGCCTCTATGTCTTGTGAAAAAGAGGGTATGTGTTGGTTTCTGTTATCTCCGCTTTGAAGGTATGCTAATTTCTGTGCTATAAGGAGCCTGTGTGCATGGGATTTTGACGGAGGGGCGTGAAGTGTTCCTTTTAATTTTTTAGGGATGATTTTTACATTCATGTGTCACATTCCTTTCAGAGCATCCATGCCACAGGTTATAAATTCTTCAAGATCGTCTGTGGCAATAGTTTTTAAGCGGCATTTTCCTATTGATTCAGGAATTACTAAAGTTATTTTATTACCTCGTATTTTTTTATCTTGCAAAGCAGCTTCCGTAAGCTGGGAAGGTGAATATGGACAGTCAAGAGGAAAGTTGAATTTTTTTAGGATTTCTAAGATTTTGCCTGCGCATGGAACTGATGTCCATGCCATTTCGTCTGCAGCAGCGGAGACTATAGCCATGCCTTTAGCTACTGCGTGGCCGTGGCTTATACGATAATTGCTGCATTTTTCTATGGCATGAGCCAGAGTATGCCCGAAGTTGAGGAGCTGCCTGCTGCCATTATCCCTTTCATCTTCTTCTACGACTTTCCTTTTTACTTCGACAGCTTTTGCTGCTAATTGTGTAAGAAATCGGTTATCGCCGATAGATAGATTGTTTTCTGCTTCATCAATAATAGTTTTGTCATTGATGAAACCGGCCTTGATTGTTTCGGCAATACCATCAAGAATCATATGCTGCGGCAGACTTTGCAGAACCTGAGGATCAAATATAACCAGAGAAGGCTGCCAGAATGCACCTGCCAGATTTTTCCCTGCTTTCAGATTTACGCCTGTTTTTCCCCCAACCGATGAATCTACCGTGGCAAGTAATGTAGTAGGTATTTGTATATAGTCAATACCTCTGAGAAAAGAAGCGGCTGAAAAACCTGTAACATCACCTACAATACCGCCTCCCAGCGCAATCAGAGCATCACTTCGTGAAAATTTATTGTCAGCCAGATAATCCAGTATTGCTGTTACGGTACTCATAGTTTTATTGGATTCGCCGCCTTCAAAAACATATTTGTAGAGGCGGAATCCTGCTTGTGACAGGTTTTGCCATAGTATGCCGGACTCTTTGCCGTAGAAAGAATTCACCGTTTTATCTGTGATTATACATAGTTTTCTGTCGCTTTTTATCTCTGCTTGGCTCAGTAGCTCTGCTGCCTTGTTTAAAGCATTCTGTTCCATTATAACGTCATATTTTTTTGATGCGGAAACAGTAATCTTTATCATAAAAATCTCATCATAGCCTTTCTGCCCACATGTAAGTATATCAGGATCTAAAAGCGCTTATAGTGGGCATATAAGGCAAGATCCATATACGGAACAATTAGAATATTTCCCCGTCAATAACAGCTTTTTTTTCTCTGCCGTCTTTTAGCAGGGCCTTTAGGGTCTCGCTGTCTTTTGATTTGATTGCGTCGCTGTATGCTTTCAGATTATCTATCAATGTATCTATCTCATTTGTAAGATTTTCCGGATTCTCAAGAAAAAGTTCAGTCCACATATCTTCATTAAGTTTTGCCACTCTGGTAAGGTCTTTATAGCTTCCTGCCGAGAATCCTGAATGTTCCCGAGCAGTAGGACTTTTTATATATGCGTTGGAGACTACATGGGCAAGCTGTGAAGTGAAAGCGATTTTCCTATCGTGTTCTTCAGGGGTGGTTATTTCTATATTAGTGAAACCTATGGAAGTAAACAGATCTTTCAGCTTGCTCATGCTTTCTATCGGACCTTTAGTAGTGGTAAATACCATAGATGCATTGTTGAACAATGATTTTTTGGCATAAGTAAATCCCGAATGTTCCAGACCCGCCATGGGATGACCGCCTATAAAGAGGAATCCTTTTTCTTCCGACAGAGGTATAAGTTCATCGCAGACAAGTGTTTTTATACCACAGCAATCTGTAACAATGCTGCCCTTTTTAAAGAGATCTGCGTGATTTTTTACGTAATCCACAGCAGCTTGCGGATATAGCGCTACGATAACAATATCGCACTGCGGCAGCAGTTTGTCGGTCAAAGGCTGTTCTATGGCGTTGACAAGCACAGCCTTTTTGACTACCTGATCGGAAATATCATATCCGTATACTGTATTATCCGTGTTCTGGCTTATAGCTTTGGCAAGAGATCCTCCGATGAGACCTAATCCTATTATTCCTATTTCCATAATAGCACCTTATCCTTTGTAAGCCAGAGGTCTTATAAGATTTACTGCTTCCATGACGTCGGCAAATGCTTCCGGAGTAAGGGATTGTGCACCGTCGCAAAGGGCGGCAGACGGATTATTGTGTACTTCTATCATAAGACCGTCAGCGCCTGCTGCCGTTGCTGCCATAGCCATTGGTTTTACGAGACTTGCTATACCTGTAGCATGACTCGGGTCGACTACGATAGGAAGGTGGGTCATTGTTTTGAGAAGAGGTATGGCTGCGAGGTCAAGTGTATTTCTTGTAGCTGTTTCAAATGTTCTTATGCCTCTCTCACAGAGAATGACTTTTTCATTGCCGCCTGCCATGATATATTCGGCACTCATGAGAAGTTCTTGTAATGTATTGGCAAGACCTCTTTTTAATAAAATAGGTTTATTGAGGTGTCCTACTTCTTTAAGCAGTTCAAAGTTTTGCATATTTCTGGCGCCGACCTGTATTACATCTACATTTTCAAAAAGCGGGAGCTGTGAAATATCCATGACTTCTGTTACGATAGGAAGCCCTGTTTTTTCTTTAGCCTCCATGAGAAGATCGATGCCTTCTGCTCTCATGCCCTGAAAGGCGTAAGGCGAAGTTCTCGGTTTAAATGCGCCGCCTCGAAGAAGCCGGGCACCGGCAGTCTTGACTTCGCGGGCAACAAGACAGATCTGATCTTCTGATTCTACTGAGCAGGGACCTGCGATGACCTGAAAATTCCCACCGCCGATTTTGATTCCACCTGCGATCTCGACTACAGTATCTTCAGGATGGAATTTTCGGTTTACGTTTTTATAAGGTTCCTGTACACGTTTTACTGTTTCTACTATATCAAGAGAGTTGATGAGATCCATGTCCACTGCGGCGGTATCTCCTACAAGGCCCATGATGGTAGCAGACTGACCTTGGCTGAAGTGTATGTCAAGTCCCATACTCTTTAGCCATGATACTAAATTATCCAATTGTTTTTGATCCGGGTTATCTTTTAATACAACAATCATTTTTTACCTTCTTTCTTTTATACAGGAAATATCTGTTTCGATCTTTCCGTAATAATTGTGTTGTTTTTCGTTAAAAAAAATCCGCAAGTGAATTTCACTTGCGGAAGCTTTGTAAACTAAGTTTCGTTTTAGTCCAGACCAGCTATCTCATTGCAGCGAAATTCACCTTACCTCTAAAGAAAGTAAAGTAAAAGTAAAAATATTCAGCTGCAAATGATCTGATTAACATAATTCTGTCCTCTGTATAAATATTTATGCATGAAATATGGTTAAACATACATCATGTTTGTAACGATTTTAACACTTTGAAAATCCGCTGTAAAGGATTTTTTAAAAACTTTTTTAAAATATCGCAGACCACTGTAAAATTTATAGATGTGGGCCGCGCCCGTATATATATTTTCGGCAAACAAAGACTCTGCCATTAAGTTAGACATTGACTTAAAAAACCGTCAGGGCTATAATCGTGACATAAGTCAGAAACCTCATGAGGAAAGGTGGAATAGATTCATGCCAAGACCTAAGAAATGCAGAAGAATATGTGCTATACCGGAGAACAGGGGATTTGGTCCGCTGGATAAGGACCCTGATGATACAGTGGAAATGACACTTGATGAATATGAAACGATACGTCTTATAGATCTTCTTGGTCATACCCAGGAGACTTGTGCGCAGCAGATGGGTGTGGCAAGGACCACAGTTCAGGCTTCATATAACGAGGCGAGAAAGAAGTTGGCGCAGGTTTTAATAGAGGGTAAATTTCTTGTTATAAAAGGGGGAAACTACGTGGTTTGCCCAAAGGCTGCAAACTGCAGGAATAAACGAGGCTGCGGTAAAAGCGGATGCTGTGATAAATAGAGACCGTTTTAAAGAGATAAAATAATTTGAAAGAATTGTTTAATAAAGAATCTCCCAAAGCAATTGCTTTGGGAGATTTCCTATCTTATGAAGCCGTTTTTTCTTCAAGTTCCAGAGTTATATCCATGGTCTGACCGTTTCGTATTATTGTGTATTTTAATTTGTCTCCTACTTTATGAGATGTCACTATAGATGAAAGCTCATTGAATGAAGTTATTTCCGTTCCATCTACCGAGACTACTCTGTCTCCTTTCTGAAAGCCTGCATTCTTTGCGTTGGTACCGTCAACTGAAGCGATGTACACGTTAGCAGTACTCTGGCTGTTGTTGAACAGTCTGTCAACGCTGTTTTGGCCTGATGATTCAGTATATGACATTCCCGTAGACGGCTGACCGCTGACATATCCTTTATCTATGATCTGCTGGGCAACGTCTGCCGCTTTGTTTATCGGTATGGCGAATCCCAGACCTTCAACGTCAGAACCTGATGATTTGGCTACGACGATCCCGATGAGCTGACCATCTCCGTTAAAAAGTCCGCCGCCTGAATTGCCCGGATTTATAGAACTGTCTGTCTGAAGAAGGGTCATGGTTTTTCCGTCTATTACAAGTTCTCTGTCAAGGGCGCTTATGATTCCTGCTGTGACAGTACCGCCAAGCTCACCCAGAGGGTTTCCGATGGCAACTGCCATATCGCCTACAGCAAGCTGATCACTGTTGCCATATGTGGCCGGTGTAAGACCACTGGCATCGATCTTTAAAACTGCTACATCTGTTATGGAATCAGTACCTACAAGTTTAGCCTCATATTCCTTTTGATCTGCTGTAGTTACGACTATTTTGCTGGCGCCTTCAATTACATGATTATTGGTAACGATGTATCCGTCGTTTGTTATTATTACACCGCTTCCTGCGCCTTCAGTAACGTACTGCTGCATCCATGAGTCAGAGGAAACGCTTTCGGTTTTTATTTCCACGACGCTGGATTTGGCAGCTTCAGTTATTTCCTGAACTGTCATGTTGCTGCCTGTGGCATCCTCAAGCGTATATCCGGTAGTTTTGACGCTGCCGGTTTTTTCTGCGGGAGAATCATCAAAAATAGCGTTTCTCAGAGCAGCTCCGCCGAATCCCAGTGCCGCCGATAAAACAAGACAGCAGGTTATGATCAGAGCAAGGGAACGTCTTGTGAAAGTTACCGGCGGAGACGGTTTATGGGTTCTTTTCTTTTTGTGTATTTTTCCCAGACCGTTCTGATTGTCCCATGAGGCTGAGTCACCCTGTTTTGAATAATCGGGATCTCGATAACTGCTGTAATTATAATTAGTATAATTGTAATCGGAATCGATACTGTCTTTTCTGAAGTTGTCTCGTGGATCTCTGAAGCTTCCTGGCTGACGGCTGCTTTGCTGAGAAGCTGTTCCGTTCATTGTTGATTCCTGTGAGGCAGTTTGGCTGGAAAATGCTTCATTTGTGGTAGATTCCTGTGACGTTTCGTGTTCGACTGTTTCCGGATCGGGATCTTTCATTACGAAGTTAGGCTCGTAACTGGAGTTGTCTTTTTTGTAATCGTCCATATATATCACCTCATCTGCAATATTGATTGTTCTTAACCTAAATATACAAATTCATTATGTGGTTTTAGTGTTGAAAATATGTGAATATCTGTAGAAAAAGTTAAACATTTGCTACATAATATGATAAAATCGAAAGAGTATAATAAAAGCTGAAACTAATTGGAGGAAACCGTAAAATAATGAGCAAAGCGATAATCGGGATAGATAAAAGTAAGTCTTACAGAGTATATATTACTATAACTACAGATATGGTGCAGAAAGCAGTGGATATTCACAATACAACTCCGGTGGCGTCCGCAGCGCTGGGAAGAGTTCTGACGGCGGCAGGGCTTATGGGTATCATGCTTAAAAATGACAAAGATAAACTTACTTTGAATTTCAAGGGCGACGGACCTGCCGGACAGATTCTTGCAACGGCTTATGGTGACGGAAGTGTCAAGGGCTATATTGCTAATGCATATGTAGATCTTCCTCTTAAAGAAAATGGCAAACTGGATGTCGGCGGATCACTGGGAACAGGAGAGCTGACGGTTATAAAAGATCTGGGCCTGAAGGAGCCGTATATAGGAACAATCGCCCTTGTAAGCGGAGAAATTGCAGATGATCTTACCGCATATTTTTTTGTTTCGGAACAGCAGAACTCATCAGTTGCACTGGGTGTAAAAGTGGAAAGGGACCTTTCTATAGGCGCCGCAGGAGGAATGATCATCCAGATGCTTCCCGGAGCAGCGGAAGAGTCTATAGATATTCTTGAAAAAATGATAGGAGGTATGAAGCCGCTTACTTCATCTATAAGTGCTGTTATGGAAAATTCGGCAGGGCTGACTGAATCAGGCCTTGTCAGAAAACTAACGGAACATATTTTTGCGGAGGTACCCGATGAATATGCCCCTCAGATTCTGGAAGAAAGAGATATAAACTGGAACTGTGACTGCAGCCGGGAAAGAATGGCCAGCGCACTTGCCACTATCGGTAAAAAAGATATGAGTGAGATAATAGAAGAAGACGGGCATGCTGAACTGCAGTGCCATTTCTGTCTGAAAAAATATGATTTCAGCAAGCAGGAACTGACTGAAATATTAAATAGTATGTGATTGGGGAGATAAGAAATGAAAGAGATAATGATTAGGATAAAAGGCCAGCAGGCTAATGGCGAAACCGGAGAAGATTCAATGGAATTCGTTACAGAGGCCAAGCTTTATAAAAGGGGAGAAGCCATATACCTGATCTATGAGGAAAGTGAGCTGTCCGGGATCCCGGGCTGCAAAACAAGACTGAAACTCAAGGACGGTAAGGTTCAGATGAAGCGATTCGGCGAAGGTGCAGGGGCCGGAAGTGAGATAAATTTTGAAACCGGGAAACGATATACAGGGTTTTATGAGACTCCTTTCGGCGCCATTGAGATGGAAGTCTTGACTAATAAGCTGGAGAATACTTTATCGGAGCAGGGTGATGGCTATATAGATATAGACTACAGTATTAGTTTGAAGGGTTTGCTTGAGGGCAGAAACAGACTCAACATTACATTGATGTAATAAAGTCAGGAGGTAAGAGGTTATGATGAGTAAAAAAGCTGTCATGGTAGTCGCCATAGCTATTATAGTGACGATGGTGGTGACGACCGTAACGTGTGCTATAGCATATTTGTAAAATAAACAACAATAGAGGAGGAGAAGATGTCACAAATAGGTTTCAGTGCAGAAAAGTATATTGAGGAACAGTCGAAGTACATATTGGAAAGGATAGATAATGGCGACGGCAAAAGACTTTATCTGGAGTTTGGCGGAAAGCTGGTTCAGGATAAGCATGCCATGAGAGTTTTGCCGGGGTTTGATGAAAACGCCAAGATAAAGCTGCTTCAGAAAATGAAGGATCAGGTGGAGATCATAATATGTATCTATTCAGGTGACATTACTACCAATAAAACAAGACAGGACTTTGGTATAACTTATGATCTTGAAGTGCTGAGACTTATCGATGTATTCAGAAAATATGATCTTGAGATAAACAGCGTGGTTGTGACAAGATATGAAGATGATTCTCCTGCTGTAGACAAATTCATAAATAAACTGGAAAACAGAGGGATTAGGACATATAGACACAGATTTACAAAGGGATATCCCACAGATGTGGATACTATAGTAAGTGATGAAGGATATGGAGCAAATCCGTATATAGAAGTGAGTAAGCCTCTGGCAGTGGTAACAGGACCCGGGGGAGGAAGCGGTAAGCTGGCAACATGTCTTTCACAGCTTTATCATGAGTTTAAGATGGGGAAAAAAGTAAGATATGCCAAATTTGAAACATTTCCTATATGGAATATACCTCTTAAGCATCCTGTTAATATAGCTTATGAGGCTTCAACAGCTGATCTTAAAGATGTAAATATGATAGATTCCTTTCATCTTGAAGCATACGGAATACAGGCGGTAAACTATAACAGGGATCTTGAAGTTTTTCCTGTGGTGAAAAGGATAATAGAAAAAATTACTGGAGAGGAGTCAGAATATAAGTCGCCTACGGATATGGGAGTTAACAGGGCAGGTTTTAGTATCGTAGACGATGAGGTGGTCAGAGAGGCTGCATGTCAGGAGATAATAAGAAGATATATTATCGCTCAGTGCGATTATAAGAAAGGCAAGATAGATAATGATACACTGGAGAGAATCAAGCTTCTTATGGATGAATTATCCCTGTCTTCCGAAGACAGAAAAGTCGTAATACCTGCAAGAGAATACGCCGAACAGAAAAAAGCATGTGATGACAGATATGTAAATGTGGTGGTAATGGCTATGGAAATGGAAGATGGTACCATAATAACGGGAAGAAGTTCCAGAAGAATGGTTGCCGCTGCTGCTGCAATATTGAATTCAGTAAAGTATCTGAGCGGTATGGCTGATGAGATACATCTCATTTCTCCCAATATACTGAGAAGTATACAGGAACTTAAAACAGAAGTTCTTATGTCGGACAAGTCGAGTCTTAACTGTGAGGAAATTCTTACAGCTCTTACGATTTCAGCTGCCACCAATCCTTCTGCCGAGGCTGCGCTTGGCAAACTTAGCTGCCTGAGAGGATGTAAGGCACATTGTACGGCCATTCTCAGTGATAAGGATGAGACTACTTTGAAAGCACTCGGGATAGATGTTACAAGTGATCCGGAATATATAACAAATAATCTTTATTACGGTTAGAGCGTACTTGAGGGAGTCAATACAAATGTACGGAAAATACTTTGTACTTTTTGCCATTCTTTTCACGGGATGGTTTTTGAGAAAAATAAATTTTATAGATGAGAAGATGGATCACAGTATAAATAAACTGATTGTGTACTTCGCATATCCCTGTCTTATTGTCCATAATATAGGAAGCCTGGATACTACTGAAGAGGTACTGCTGTCTTTTGCGGTTACTTTTGCCGTTAGTTTGGCTTCTTTTTATCTTTACGGACTTATATGTTACGGCTATGCTAAACTGAGAAAATTCCCGGCAGAAGAATCAAATATACTGGAGTTTGCCATGGTAATGCCTAATGACGGATTTATGGGATTTCCCGTGGCGCTGATTTTCTTTGGGGATATGGGGCTTCTGCTTATGCTGGCTCACAATGCGGCCATGAATTTCGCTATGTTTACGTATGGGATAAAACAGCTCAAAAGAAATTATAAGGACAAGCGAAAAGCGACGCCGAGAAGCCTTTTTAAAGCATTTCTCAAACTTATGCTCAATCCTAATATCCTTGCCCTTATAATAGGATTCCTGTTGAGTATATTCGGCAGAGCAATCCCTTCGGCTGTAGATGAATATTTGACATATCTTGGGAATATCTCGACGCCGATGGCGATGATTTTTATCGGCTCGAATCTTGTTGGATACAGATTCAGAGATATTATAAAAAGCAGAGTGATAATCGAAGCGAGTGCGGTCAAACTGATTTTGCTTCCTTTGCTTACGACATTGATGGTGTATTTCCTTCCGATATCATCATTGATGAAATCTATTATAGTGTTGGGGTCCTGTTTTCCTGTCGCAGCGACAGTTGCTATGCTGGCTGAGCAGGAGGGGCAGGACCCGGGGCCTGCCAGTAAGACATTATTCTTAAGCACAGTATTGTCTATAGTGACAGTGCCGGTTTCCATCAATGTGATAAATATGATTTTCATGTAAGAGGTTATTTCTTCATGTTTTTATTGGGATAGGCAAATTCCTGATAAAAGACGGCCTCTCTTTCAAGAAGTACATCGAGCCTTTCCATAATGACATTTTTTGACGCTACGGAAAGGCTTTCGTAATCATTAAGAAGCTCGGCCAACTGGCGGTCTTCGGAGTCAAAGTATATCCTGCTCAGAAGACCTTTTGACAGATCATGGTTTACAAGGCTTTCAAAACCGATATTGTATATGGCTGCAAGCGCATCAAGTGTTTGAATATCCGGAACTTTCGAACCTGTTTCGTAGGCCGAATACGTTGAGCGCGTTATGTATATTTTTGCGGCAAGTTCATCCTGATTCATACCGTGTACAGTGCGTAAAAGCTTTAAATTTTTACATAAGACTTCAAGATTCATGTTTATTATACTCCCTCATTGTTGGTATAGTCCCAGGGAAACTTGTTAAATGACCGATCGCGATCAGCCAGTGATTCAAGTTTGATACGGATTTGATTTCTCGCTCCGTGGGATAATTTAAGATAATTCTCCATAAAGTGATGTGCCTCTATCGCTTCTTTATTTCGTTTAAGAAGTGACAGCATGTGTTCTGTGATATCAAAAGAGAGCAGATAGTCTAAGCTGATATCATAAAAAGTTGAAATATCATACAGTGTTATGATGTCCGGCATTTTGAGTCCGTTTTCAAGGGTGCAGTAGCAAGACCGTGACATATGCAGCATATCCGCCGCCTGTTCCTGACTCAACCCTTTGATATATCTCAGGAGACGAAGGTTCTTGGAGATATATTTATGGGCCTGATACATGTCACGTCTGCATTTGTTTTCTTCGATACGCATATCTGTGATCCTCCATAAACTAAGAAAAAATAAATGTTGCATAATATAAGAGGAGCAAAGTAATCAAAAAGTTTCAAATTTATGCAAAAAAACTTAAAATGTAACAATTTTTGATAAAATTCCATATCTACCCTCTTAAAGTTTATAATAAACCTTCTCATAGTTGAAAACACAATATATTGGGGATATTAAACTATAAGCAGTAAAAAATACTAACTTATAGAGGGGAAGCCGGTATTATGGAATTTAAGGAATTAAACAAGAAAGAGATGGGTGCGAGAATAAGAGCGAGAAGGGAAGCCATGAACATGTCCAGAAGCGAACTTGGCGCACTTCTTTCTGTAACAGGAAAATTTATCGCAGATATAGAATATGGAGACAAGGGAGTGTCTTTGAAAAATTTGTATAAACTTACACAGGTATTGGGCGTAAGTGCGGATTTTATTATAGCAGGGGATGAATCCGATATGCCGAGCGATGAAAAGAAGAGAAAACTCAATGAGAATATAATAGGCTCTTTAAGTGTATGCTCGGTTCAGCAGTTAGATTGTATGGAGCAGATAGCGAGACTTTATGTGGAAGGTATAGTTAATAAGGAATAGTGGTGAAGTGTGTACATTGGATAGAGAAGAAATTTTAGAATTGCTTTGTAGCAAGTATGTTTATGTAATTCGTCTCATGAAGATAATGGGTGTTGATGAAAATGATGTCGAAGATGTGGCGACGGAAGTATTCATAGATGCGTTCAGAGGTTTGGATAATTTGAGAGATCCGGAAAAGTTGGTGCCTTGGCTTAAGAAAATCGCAAGAAACAGAGCCAGTAAGTATTTTCGCAAACGTGCAAAACGCAAAGAAATCTCCAACATGATAAAGACTGAAATGGGTGAGATTGATATCTTTGATACCATTGCTGATGAGGTCACAGTCGAAAAGTTATTACAAGATGCTGAACGCAGAGGAATGGTAAGAGATATGATCAACAATCTGCCGGATGTGAGCAGAAGAGTGATTCGCATGAGATTCTGGGGAGAATACAAACATTCCGAAATAGCAGAGATCATGAATATCAACATCAATACGGAGAAAAGTATTTACAGAAGAAGCTTGAAACACTTGAAAGAACAGTACTTGAATATTCTCAGAAAGGAAGAGCGTGATGAGTGGAAACGATAACAGCAAACGGTCCATAGGACAGATTATCTCTGATGCTACCGATGAAGAATTAAAGGATTATCATAAAGAAAGCGCAGGAAATATGACTCCTGACAGATTAAAGGTCATGGCTGCTCGGACAGAGAAAAGAAAAAGGCGTCATATGCGTGAACTGGCGGGGGTTGCTGCCTTGTTTATCCTTGTGGTAGTGGGAGGCATAATGGTATTTAATACATTTACGACTGATGTCGATGCAGATAAGAACGCCAAAGAAGAGATCGTAACAGAGGATGGCGTAGTTATTGAAGATGGAGGTTGGGGAAGCAGCAGTGAGGACAATTGGGTAATAACCGATTGGGCAGAAGTTAAGATTGCGAAGATAACTGTTCCTGAACTTGTAGTACCGGAATATATTCCAAAGGGATATACCTTTGAGTCACTTACTATAATAAATGAACAAGGAATCACAAATATAGAATATTTATTTAATAATGGTGCGGATGAACTCTTAATACATCAATACATGCATGAAGAAAGTTTAGAAGCAACACATATTTATGAGAATGATAAGAAGATAAATAGTGACAAAGGCGACATATATATACAAGAAATCCCAGACGGCAATAAAGCCATCATACAATTAGATGATGGCGTTATTTTAGAAATTTGGAGTAATCTTATTGATGTAGAAATTATAAAATTTATAGAAAACATAAACTATTAAAATGATCCGGAATATTTGGTGATTGAATGTGTTCCACTAGAGTTTGTATCAGTAAATGTAGCTTTAGCTCTATATACTTTTCCACTTTTTAATGTAAATGTTTTAGATGCAGAAATAGTGTATGTATTAGAAGCTGTTTTAACATATGAGTATACGGGTAAATCAGTGGCTGTTTTCCAAGAACCGTTAGATTTAACTTGCAAAGTTATAGTGCATGTTGCCTTTGAAGCTTTTACATCAAAGCTCCCATATGCAGATACGCTTCCGCTGGTACTACTTTTTCTTGTTACGCCTACATTACTTGTTGTCGTAGATCTTGGAGCAATTTCGTTTCCTTCGCTTACAGTCGGGGTATCTGCTGTTTTTTCAGACTGAGCCTCTGCTGCGAATAATGCTGTAGGCATTGACAGAACCATAGCTGCTGCTAACACAAAAGTTAATAATTTTTTCTTCATTTTTTTCTCTCCTTTTTTAGAAATATTGATTTAGAATGGTTTGCATTTTAGGAGAGAACGTACTGTTAAACAATAAAACCCGCATAGGTCGAAATCTTTGTTTTCAAATGTCGACAATGCGGGTTTTGAAAATAAAAAATAGAGAAAAAATTTCTTAATTTGCGACGATTAATAATAAAAGCAAAAAGAAATAATAAAAAGCTGGTATATTTTGAAAAAAAAGTTTACAATGATAGTAATATAGATGATTTAAGGAGGATTTTATTATGAAGACAGTTGGTGTACTGGGAACAGGCACAATGGGTGCCGGTATCATTCAGGTTTTGGCTCAGAGTGGATATAATGTGGTATTAAGAGCCAGAAGACAGACTTCTGTAGACAGAGGCATCGCTACGGTAGAAAAGAATCTCGACAAACTGATAAAGAAAGAAAAGATTACCGAAGCGGATAAGGCTGATATAATGGCCAGAGTACATGGCTCTACAGATATAACTATCATAAAAGATGCCGACCTGGTGATCGAAGCGGCAACTGAAAATATGGAAGCGAAGAAAGCCCTTTTTCAGGAGCTGGATGAACTTTGTAAGCCTGAAGCCATCATAGCTACAAATACATCTGCCCTTTCAATCACAGAGATTGCTGCGGCAACAAACCGACCTGATAAGATCATAGGAATGCACTTCTTTAATCCGGTTCCTGCAATGAAGCTGGTTGAGATTGTTAAGGGACTTACTACATCAGATGAGACGAGAGAAACCATTTTGGCTCTTACAGAAAAGCTGGGTAAAACTCCTGTAGATGTCGCAGAAGCGCCGGGATTCGTAGTAAACAGGATTCTTATTCCTATGATAAATGAAGGTATCGGAATATTGGCTGATGGAGTTGCCGATGCCAAGGGAATCGATACAGCTATGCAGCTTGGAGCAAATCATCCGATGGGACCTCTTGCGTTGGGAGATTTGGTAGGACTTGACGTTTGCCTCGCTATCATGGAAACATTATATAATGAGTTTGGAGATACGAAATATAGACCTCATCCGCTCCTCAGAAAGATGGTAAGAGCTAATAAGCTGGGAAGAAAGACAGGAGAAGGATTTTACGATTACAGTAAATAAGTTTGGAAACAAAGAAAATATTAAAAGGCAGGAATATGGATTTTTACCCCTGCCTTTTATATTGCTCTTAAAAACAGGTGAAATGGCTGAAATTATTTCCAATAAATTACAAAAATATGTTGACAAAAGGGACTGAAAGAATATAATTAAATAAATGGTATATTTTTACATTAAAAGAGAACGTTTAAAAAGAGCGCTAAGCGGGAGTAGAATATTTGTCCGTCAATTGCTTACTTTTTCCGGAGTCTATGGAACATGAAACATATAAGATAATATTGAATACAATTAACATGATAACGGAATTGACGGAATTATCCGAAGAGATGATCAGAAAGCTGTCATAAAAACCGCATCTTGTGTGCGGTTTTTTTGTAAATTTGACAGCCAAATATTGTATAGGTTTAAGAATCGGTGTATATTATATTTATAGTAAATTTTGAAGTAAAATCTTGATCCCAATCGGATTTAATTTATTTTCTATTTATTCCCGTAAAAAAATTTTATTTTATTTGAGACAGAAAGGGTTCACATTTATGTGGAAGACTATGGAGGAGTCAGCGCTTAAGACAAAAAAGGTGGCTGAACTTAGAGAGATCGCAAAGACATTTGGTCTTAAGAATTACCAGAAAATGAAGAAAGCGGAACTGGTAAAGGCGCTGATGAAGGATGAAGAGACATCAGAAGCCGATGAGCATAAGGAGACCGAGGACAATAAAGATATTGAGAAAAACAGCAGGCTTAAGGAGAATAAAACTAAAGCAGTAAAAACTATGAATAAAGGCAGAAAGACAATATCTGCCGTGAGTATAAAAGAATCAGAAAATCAAGAAAAGAAGGAAGAAGACAACAAAAATTCTTCGAAAAATAAAGAATGTGAAAATATTTCATGCGTAGAGGCTCAAACAGAGGAAATACAGGAATCGGATATCTCTGAGAAACATCAAAAGTCCGGTAAGCAGAAAAGTAAAGCAGTTCCTGACAGAAATGACAGGTTTGAAGTGGAGGGTATATTAGAGCTTGCTGACGGAGGTTTTGGCTTTCTCAGGTTTAATAATTTTCTTACCAGCGAAAAGGATATATATGTAGCGCCTGCACAGATAAGAAGATTTAATCTTAAAACAGGCGATAAGATAAAAGGAATATGCAGAAATCCAAATGAGGGTGACAAATTCGGCGCATTGCTTTATGTAGTGACTGTGAATGGAGATGAGCCGGGAGCTGCTATTAAGCGTCCTGATTTTGATTCTCTGACCCCTATTTTTCCTAATCAGAGATTCACCTTGGAGGATGGCAGGGATCTTTCTCTCAGGCTGATTGATTTAGTGGCGCCGATAGGAAAGGGGCAGAGAGGTTTGATCGTAGCGCCTCCAAAAGCCGGAAAAACAGTGCTTCTTAAGAAAATGGCCAATAGCATAGAAAAAAATTATCCTGACGTGGAGATGATAGTTTTGCTGGTTGATGAACGGCCGGAAGAAGTTACAGATATGAAGCGAAGTCTTAAGGGAAACGGAGAAGTTATCTATTCTACATTTGACGAACTCCCGCAGCATCATGTAAAGGTAGCAGAAATGGTTCTTGCGCGAGCTCAGCGACTGGCTGAACATGGCAAGGATGTCGTGATTTTGATGGACAGCATAACAAGACTTGCGCGAGCATATAATTTAGTGGTGCCTGCTTCGGGTAAAACTTTGTCAGGCGGTTTTGATCCGGGAGCTTTGCATAAACCCAAGAAATTTTTCGGAGCGGCCAGAAAACTGGAAGAAGGAGGCAGCATCACTATACTGGCAACAGCGCTTGTTGAAACAGGAAGCCGTATGGATGATCTTATTTTTGAAGAATTCAAAGGCACAGGGAATATGGAACTTCATTTAGACAGAAAACTTTCAGAAAAACGTATATTCCCTGCAATTAATCTCAGCAAATCAGGAACAAGAAGAGAAGATCTCCTTATGAGACAGGATGAGCTGGAAGCGATCTGGTATATGAGAAGAGCTTTGGGCAATAGAGATAATCAGGAAGTTACGGAAATGATACTGGACAATTTGGCTCATACGAAGGATAATAAAACTTTCATAGAAGTGATAAAAAAGATTAAGTTAGAGGGGTAGCATGGATTTAAGCAAAATTTTTCTGAAGGGAGCGTGTCCTACCAAAATGGGAGGACAGGCGGTGATGGAAGGTATAATGATGAGGGGCGAGACTAAAACTGCTCTGGCATTGAGACTTCCTGACGGCAGTATTAAGGTAGAAACAGGCGATATAAAAGAACAGAAAAAATGGATGAAACTTCCTCTTGTACGAGGCGTGGCATCCTTTATATCTTCGCTTGTGGTAGGTACCGGGCAGCTTATGAAATCTGCTGAAATACTGACAGATGCAGAGGATGAAGAATATGAAGAAACGCGTTTTGAGCGGTGGCTGAATAAAAAATTCGGAAGCAAAGGCGCATGGAGTTTTATGATATATGTATCAGTTATAATCGCTCTGCTTTTTACAGTAGGTGTGTTTATAATTCTGCCGACAGCTGTGGTCAACCTGATGAAACTTTTTACTGAAAACATATTCTGGCTTAATTTTACTGAGGGAGTAGTCAGGATACTTCTGTTTGTGCTGTATGTATGGGCCATATCTTTTATGGGGGATATAAAGCGTGTGTTCCAATATCATGGCGCAGAGCATAAGACTATTCACTGTTTTGAAAACGGCCTTGAGCTTACGCCTGAAAACTGCCGTCAGTTTCCAACACTTCATCCCAGATGCGGTACAAGTTTTCTGATGTTTGTATTTATTATTGCTTTTGCTCTTCATTTTCTGCTGGGATGGCCTAATCTGATATTGAGGATAGTATCAAGGCTTTTACTGCTGCCTCTGATAGCGGGGTTGTCGTATGAATTGCTCAGATGGGCGGGGAAAAGTGATAACACTGTAGTAAAGATATTAAGCATACCGGGGCTGTATCTTCAGAAGATAACCACTAAGGAGCCCGACGACAGACAGCTTGAAGTAGCTATTACAGCAATAAATGCGGTGCTGGCAGCAGAGGGAAAGAAAAAGAGTGAGGACAGTGTATTATGTGAAAGCAATAAAAACGCCTTGACGGAATTGCCGAAGCCGCCGCTTAAGAAACGAAGATTCATATAAATTTAAGGAAGGATAAAAATGAAGACGAGAATACTTGTGAAAGAAGGAGAATATCAACTTTCCAAGGCTTTTTGCATGGACCCTAAAATAGATGCGCAGGAACTGTATTGTTTTCTTACAGGTATAGATAAGGTCAATTTATTTCTCAAAGCTGAGGAAGAGGTCGATCCTGAAACAGAAGAAAAGTATATGGAACTCATAAAGAAAAGGGCCGCTCGTATCCCTTTGCAGCATATTACAGGTGTTCAGGAATTTATGGGGTATACATTTAAAGTGAATCCCCATGTTCTGATCCCAAGGCAGGATACGGAGACTCTGGTCAGTGAAGCAGCAAAGACCGTTCAGAACACACCCAGAGAAAAGCTTTCATTTTTTGAAAAGCTTAAGGGAAGAAAAGAGTGGGAGATATTAGACCTGTGCTGCGGAAGCGGCGCTGTTGGCATTTCTCTGGCAAAAATCTGCGGAAATGTAAAGGTGACAGCCTCTGATATAAGTGAAGATGCCATTGATACAGCGTCGGAAAACGCCAGAGAGCTTAGAGCAAAAGTGAAATTTATCAGAGGCAATATGTTTAATCCTCTGAAAGGCAGAAAGTTTGATATGATCGTATCAAACCCTCCGTATATAAAAACTAATATGATTTCTATACTGCAGGAGGAAGTTAAAGATCATGAGCCTCTTACAGCTCTGGATGGGGGCAGAGACGGACTGGATTTTTACAGGACGATAGTCGATAATGCTGCCGACTATCTTAAAGCGGGAGGATTCTTGCTTATGGAGATAGGATATGATCAGGGAGAGGATCTCCGTAAAATGTTAAAAGATTCAGGTAAATATTCTCCGGCAGAGGTAATAAAAGATTTACCTGGGCGGGATCGTGTGGTAAAATGTAAATTGAAATAGGATAAAAACTGTCTGATTAGATAAGACAGTACATATATTTCGTACTGACGCCAAGGGTTTGACCGAGGAAAAAGGCGATGATAAAAAGGTTAGTCACCGTTTTTTTGCGGTTAGTTAAGATTATCGTAAACCACCTCTGTTTAGCTGTTGGCATACAGAGGTGGTTTTTCTTATTTAGTAAAAGTACGGAGGATTCATGAAAATTTATCCACAACTTAAATCTGCAGAAGGAATTGCGGCACTTTTATCATCAGAAGATTTTACACAGGTATATCGTCTGGCAGATCAAATCCGCCGCGAGACAGTCGGAGATATTGTACATTTAAGAGCTATAATAGAATTTTCCAATATATGCAAAAGGCAATGTGTATATTGTGGCCTAAACAGGGAAAACAAGGAGCTGGGAAGGTTTCGGATGAGCCGCGAGGAAATATTGGAGGCGGCTGCAGAAGCTGTGTCGGCTGGGTATCGCACTATTGTTTTGCAGTCCGGAGAGGACGATTATTTCACAGCCGGCAGACTTGCGGATATCATAAAGAGTATAAAGGAGATGGAGGTTCCCTCTGAAGAAAGAACCGTCAGCCCTATTCATCCGGCGGTAACTATAAGCTGCGGAGAGAGGTGTGAGGAAGATTACCGTATTTGGAAGCAGGCAGGGGCTGACAGATATCTTTTAAAGCATGAAACCGCAGATCCTAGGATATACGATGAACTTCACCCTTGCGGAACACTGCAGCAAAGAGTGAAATGTCTTAAAATTCTAAGCAGACTCGGATATGAGACAGGCAGCGGATTTATGGTGGGGCTTCCGGGACAGACTCTGCGTACTCTGGGTGAAGATTTACTTCTTTTAAAAGAGATACCATGTAAAATGGCCGGGATAGGCCCTTTTATATCGAATCCCAAAACGCCTCTTGCAGATC
>NZ_JBKTXS010000031.1:0-25952 GCF_046951855.1 Lentihominibacter sp.
GAAGTGAATGTTTCATGTCCCAATGTACACGGCGGCGGCATCGCCTTCGGAACAGATGCAAAGGCAGCGGCGCAGGTGGTCAAGGCAGTGAAATCACGGGTCAGCAAACCTGTGATAGTAAAGCTTTCTCCCAATGTTACAGATATAACGGAAATCGCAGCAGCTTGTGAAGAAGCGGGCGCCGACGGTATATCCCTCATAAATACAATGCTTGGCATGAGGATAGATCTTAAGACAAGAAAGCCTGTAGTAGCCAATAAAATGGGAGGATTTTCGGGTCCTGCGGTTTTTCCGGTAGCTCTGAGGATGGTTTATCAGGTGTATGAATGTGTAGATATTCCGATTATCGGCATAGGAGGCATTTCCTCTGCCGAAGATGTAATAGAGATGATGCTGGCAGGAGCATCGGCAGTACAGATTGGGGCGGCTAATCTTGTGAATCCTTATGTATGCAAAGAGGTTGTGGAGGCGCTGCCTCAGACAATGAAAAAATACGGTATAAATGATCTTAAAGATATAATAGGAGGTGCGCATTAATGGGTAAAGATGTTATCATAGCATGTGATTTTAACAGCAGTGAGGAAACGCTGCACTTTCTCGAAAAACTGGGAGATTCAAGACCTTATGTGAAGATAGGCATGGAGCTTTTTTATGCGGAAGGTCCTGATATCGTAAAAATGCTTAAAATGCGTGGACATAAGGTATTTCTTGATCTTAAGCTCCATGACATTCCCAATACTGTAAATAAGGCCATGAGGGTTCTTTCGGGACTGGGAGTGGATATGTGCAATGTTCATGCTTCGGGAACTATAGACATGATGAAGGCCGGTCTTGAAGGACTTAAAGCAGATGATGGCAGCAGGCCACTGCTCATAGCAGTTACCCAGCTTACGTCAACTACACAGGAGCGTATGCAGAATGATCTGATGATAGATGAGGATATGGAAAAAGTTGTTGCTCACTATGCTCACAACGCTAAGGCGGCAGGTCTTGACGGAGTTGTATGTTCACCTCTGGAATCTCCGAAAGTTCACGGGGTGTGCGGAGATACTTTCCTTACAGTGACTCCGGGAGTTAGATTTGCAGATGACGACAAGGGAGATCAGGCTCGTGTAACCACACCGGCTAAAGCAAAGGAGCTTGGTTCCGATTATATAGTTGTGGGAAGAAGCATAACGGCAGCAGATGACCCCGTTAAAGCATATGAACGATGTGTTGAAGAATTTGTAGATAAATAATGTGTATCAGGAGGTATGATGTGAGAAAAGAAATCGCCAAAAGCTTACTTGAAATCGAAGCAGTTTTTCTGAGTCCGGCTAAACCTTTTACATGGGCAAGCGGAATAAAAAGTCCTGTGTACTGTGACAACAGGCTTATACTTACAGCTCCTAAAGTCAGAGATAAGGTGGAGCAGGCAATAGCCGATACCGTAAAGGAAAATTATCCCGATGCGGAGGTTCTTATGGGAACGAGTACGGCGGGCATAGCTCATGCTGCAATAGCCGGGCATATACTGAATCTTCCTATGGGATATGTGCGTTCGGGAGCAAAGGATCACGGCAGAGGCAACCGCATCGAAGGAAGGCTTGAAAAGGGACAGAAGGTTGTGGTAATAGAAGATCTAATCTCCACAGGAGGCAGTGTCATAGATGTTGTTGAGGCTTTAAGAGAAGCAGGTGCCGATGTTCTTGGTATCGTCAGCATTTTTACATATGGAATGAAAAAGGGAATTGACAGAATGGCGGCTGCCAATGTGAAAAATATAAGTCTTACGGATTTTGATGCAGTAGCTCTTGCTGCGGCAGAGACGGGATATATTGAAGAATCGGATATAAAGAGACTTATGGCATTCAGAGACAATCCACAGGATGAAAGCTGGATGAAAAAATAATCGTTTGTGTTGTTGTGATTTTAAAAACAGGAGGTAAGAATGAAACATTTAATTGATATTATGGAGCTGACCACAGGTGAAATCGACGAAATGATAAGTGTTGCAAAGGATATCATAGATAATCCCGGTAAATATGCTGAAAAGTGCAAAGGCAAGAAGCTGGCCACCCTGTTCTTTGAACCATCCACAAGGACGAGACTCAGCTTTGAGGCGGCAATGTATGAGCTGGGCGGCAATGTACTTGGGTTTTCGGAAGCTCAGAGTTCTTCCGCCGCAAAAGGCGAAAGTGTTTCTGACACCATCAGAACTGTAGGCTCTTATGCCGATATAATCGCCATGAGGCATCCTAAGGAAGGTGCGCCTATGGTTGCTTCAAGAAAGTCAACTGTACCTATTATAAACGCCGGAGACGGAGGTCACAATCATCCGACGCAGACATTGACAGATTTACTTACAATAAGCCGAGAAAAGGGAAGATTCAATGATTTAACTATAGGATTCTGCGGCGATCTTAAATTCGGAAGAACAGTACACTCTCTGATAGGAGCTATGTCAAGATATAAAAATGTAAAATTCATGCTTATATCGCCGGAAGAGCTTAAAATTCCTGAATACCTCAAACATGAGGTTCTGGAGAAAAATGGCATGGAATATGTTGAGACTACAGATCTTGAAGCTGCAATGCCACAGTTGGATATACTTTATATGACAAGAGTACAGAGGGAACGTTTCTTTAACGAGCAGGACTATATAAGATTGAAGGACAGCTACATTTTGACACCGGATAAGCTGATTAACGCCAAGGAGGACCTCAGCATACTTCATCCGCTTCCGCGTGTAAACGAAATATCCGTAGCAGTAGACGATGATCCTAGAGCCAGATATTTTGAACAGGTTCTCAACGGAAAATTCATAAGAATGGCGCTTATTCTCAAGCTTTTGGAGGTGAAATAAATGATTATAGGAAAGATAGAGAACGGAATAGTACTGGATCACATTAAAGCAGGTGAAGGCATGAGACTTTATAAAATATTAGGCCTTGATTCTCTGGACTGTCAGGTAGCTCTCATAAAAAATGCTGAGAGTCAAAAGCTGGGCAGGAAAGATATTATCAAGATAGATCGTATAATAGATGTCAATCTTGATGCCATCGGTTATGTGGATCCTCGAATCACAGTGAATATTATTGAAAACGGTAAGCTGGCGAAAAGAACTCATATAGCTCCGCCTACAGAAATAGTAGATGTAATAAAATGTAAAAATCCGAGATGCATAACTACTACAGAACAGGAACTTTCCCATGTTTTCAGACTTACTGATAAAGAAAACAGAGTATACAGATGTATTTATTGTGAAAGCAAAGCAAAATAGAATATATTCATAAAATTTGCATATAATAAAGGCTGTCAAAAGACAGCCTTTTCACGTGAACAGGAGGTGCATCATATGGGAAAAGCTTGTAATACTATACTGGGAATCGGACTTGCCGGCGCCATCGTAGGCATGCATGTATACATGCTTATGGATGCAGGCAGCAGATGCAATGTAAAAGAAGATGTAATGGATGCTGTTGAAGAGATAAAAAAAGCCGCTGAAAAATTAACATCATAAGAGTAGAGAGATTGACGCCGTAAGGCGTCAATTTTATTGAAATTCTAATGTTTTTCTGCTATAATTAGAAGTCAGATATCACATTTTGCATGTGTGCGTATCTAATTTTTAGGAGGACAATAATTATCATGGAAAAAATGGGTTTAAATGATATCAGAGAATTATTTTTAAGCTTTTATCAGTCGAAGGATCATTACAGGCAACAGAGTTTTCCTCTCATACCTGAAAAGGATAAAAGTCTTCTTCTCATAAATTCGGGCATGGCGCCTTTAAAGCCGTATTTTGCAGGGCTGGAGACTCCTCCGGCAAAGCGTATGACTACATGTCAGAAATGTATCAGAACGGGAGATATTGAAAATGTAGGCTTCACATCAAGACATGGTACATTTTTTGAAATGCTGGGAAGCTTTTCTTTTGGAGATTATTTTAAAAAAGAATCTCTCACATGGGGATGGGAATTTATAACAGAAGTTCTCAAAATGCCTACGGACAAGCTGTGGGCCACTGTATATGAAGATGACGATGATGCCTATGCTATTTGGCGAGACACTATAGGTATGCCTGAGGACAGAATCGTACGTTTAGGCAAAGACGATAATTTCTGGGAAATCGGAACAGGTCCGTGCGGTCCGTGTTCTGAAATTTATTATGACAGAGGTGAAAAATACGGTTGCGACAATCCTGACTGCAAACCGGGCTGTGAATGTGACCGATATGTGGAATTCTGGAATCATGTATTTACTCAGTTTAACAGAGATGAAGAAGGCAATTATTCGGATCTGGCTCATCCTAACATTGATACAGGTATGGGAATTGAACGTCTGGCATGTATAATGCAGGATGTTGAATCCATATTTGATATAGATACTATAAAATATATATTAGATGGTGTTGTGGGAGTTTCAGGTGTGAAATATGAAAGCGGGGCTGCATCTACAGATGTTTCAATAAGAATAATAACTGACCATCTCAGATCTATGACATTTATGATAGGAGATTCAATACTTCCGGGTAACGAAGGAAGGGAATATGTTCTGAGAAGACTTATAAGACGTGCAGCCAGACATGGCAGGATGTTAGGTATAGAAGGGCCGTTTCTTTCAGCACTTTGCGACAGAGTTATTGATGTTTCCGGAAAAGCTTATCCTGAGCTTGAGACAAGACGTGAAATGATAAAGAAGGTTGTTGCTGTAGAAGAAGAAAAATTTGCTTCTACTATAGACCAAGGAATGAAAATAATAAATGGATATACGGACGAGATGAAAACTTTAGGACAGAACGTTTTAGAGGGAGATAAGGCATTTAAGCTTCACGACACTTATGGTTTTCCTATAGATTTAACAAGAGAAATACTTGAGGAATCAGGATATACTGTTGATCTTGAAGGATTTAAAAGAGCTATGGCGCAGCAGAAAAAACGTTCGCAAGTGGAGCAGGAAATGGAAGGTGCAGGCTGGGAAGAAGCAGCTGCAGGCCTTTCTCTTGAAGGAGAGACCAAGTTTACAGGATATACAGTCATGATGCAGAAGGCAACTGTAAAGGCAATACTGCAAGATAAGGAGATGCTTGATTCTGTCCAAGAAGGTGCAGTATGCAGAATGGTTCTGGATAAAACTTCATTTTACGCAGAAAGCGGAGGTCAGATATACGATACCGGAATAATATCCAATGATGATTTTACTGCCGAAGTAATGGAGGTTACTAAAGCTCAGAGCGTTTTTGTTCATAAAATAAAAGTGATTAAAGGTACAGTGAACAAAGGCGACAGTGTATTGTGTATGCCGGATGTACCTTCAAGGAATATGATTTCGGCAAATCATACAGCTACGCATTTGCTCCATAAAGCTCTCAAGGACGTTCTTGGGGATCATATAAAACAAGCTGGATCATCAGTGACTAAAGACGGACTCAGATTTGATTTCAATCATTTCCAGGCCATGACAAAGGATGAGATAAATAAAGTTGAAGCTATTGTAAATGATAAAATAAGCCGCTTTATAGAAGTTACTACCAAAGTAATGCCGGCTGAAGAAGCTTTTAAAGAAGGAGCAACAGCATTATTCGGAGAAAAATACGGAGATACTGTGAGAGTCGTTTCTATCGGTAATTACAGTAAAGAATTCTGCGGAGGCACACATGTAAGTAACATAGGGCAAATAGGTTTATTCAAAATACTCTCAGAATCAGGAGTAGCATCAGGGGTAAGAAGAATAGAAGCTATAACAGGGCAGGGATTGTTAAAGAAATTCAATGAAAGCGAAATAGTTATCAATCAGGCTGCGGAAGCCCTAAGATCAAGCCGAGATAATATAGTGGATAAAGCAATATCCGTATCAGATGAAGTGAAATCTTTAAAAAAAGAAATAAATGAGCTGAAAAAAGCCGAAATGAGTAAGTCTCTTGATAATATCATAGGTAACGCCAAAGAAATAAACGGAATAAGGCTTATCATGAAACAGTTTGATGATTATAATATCAATGACCTGAGAGATTTATCAGATCAAATCAAAGTAAACAGTAAAAATACAGCGATGATATTCGCTGCAGTAGCTGATGGCAAAGTCACATTCCTTGTTTCACTGACTGATGATGTAGTTGAAAAAGGGTTCCATGCAGGAAAAATGATAAAAGAAATTGCAGCTGCAGCAGGTGGCGGCGGCGGCGGAAAAGCAGATATGGCTCAAGCTGGAGCTAAAGACCCGAACAAAATTTCTGCTGCCTTTGCAAAAGCTGAAGAATTGTTATAATATAATAAATTACATGTGATAATTTTGTGTAATTATACTTTTTCCCTTGTATTTTTAACAGAGGAAATGTTATAATTCCAATATATAGATGAACGGAGGTTATATGATGGATAGGCAAACTAGAATGTATGATAATTTCGATAAAGTAGAGCAGAGAACTATTGAAGAAATTTTAAATATAGTATATGATGCATTAGAGGAAAGAGGATATAACGCTATCGACCAGATGGTAGGTTATATTTTATCAGGAGATCCTTCCTATATTACGAGTCATAATAATGCAAGGAATGTTATGGGAAGAATAGAAAGAGATGATCTTGTTGAAGAACTTATCAGAGCGTACCTCCACAGATAATCAACAGAGATTTCAAAGGCGAACAGAAATGTCCGCCTTTTTTTATGATCTATCTAAATCTTGAAGCGCACACAAGTTAAACAATAAATGCAAACAGAAAGGAATAAATCAATGAAAAAACTGGCTCTCGATGTAGGAGATAAAACTATAGGTGTAGCAGTAAGCGATGCTCTCAATATAACGGCGCAGGGAGTTACTACTATAGAACGTATAGGTATACGAAAGGATTCCGGAAAAGTCATGGATTATATAAAGGAGTTTGACTGTGATACCGTAGTAATAGGACTTCCCAAGAGACTTGACGGAACAGATAGTCCGCAGACCGAAAAAGTTTACGAGTTTAAAACTATGCTGCAAAACAAAATGAAAAGCAGCGGTATGTCTCATATAAAAATTGAATTCTATGATGAACGTCTAACTACAGTAATGGCTGAAAAAATTCTCATAGAAGCAGATGTCAGCAGAGGAAAAAGAAAGAAGGTAATAGATAAACAGGCTGCAGTTATTATACTGCAGGGATATCTGGATACATTGAAATAAGACGAGAGTATATAGGATAAAAAACAACTATTCCTATAATCATAATTATGGGAATAGTTAAACTCTTTTTTTACTAATATAACAAAACCTCTCTGTATTTATCTCAAAGAGGTTTTGTTATGATTTTCTCTCATTTTTACTTTTTATAAATCTTCAGGTATGGATATAATCATTCCGGGTATCAGATCAGAAGCTTCGATATCGTTTGTTCTGCATATTTCATATACTGCTTTTCTTGTATCTGTATCATCGGATTTATATGTATTGGCAATATTCCACAATGTGTCTCCATAGCAAATTTCTACTTTTATATACTCTTGCTTTGTTACAGCTCGTGAAATATTAAGTCCTGAAACAGCTCCTAAAATACCTATTGACAGTCCGGCCATAACTACTATGGATGTTATAAATCTGAGCTTCGATGATATTTTGTATTTTTTCCTTTTATGTGATCTCATTGACAGCCCTCACTTCCTCTTTATCAAACATTTGTTCTTCTGTTTGATAATAGTATAGCAGAATGTGCGTTCTTTGTCAATGAAAAAAGTAAACACCTGTTCTCAATGTATTTAATTCAGATACAGTTTATTTTCCTTTCGCCCCGAACAGACTTTCTTAAACTTTTGAGAAGCCACAAAAGTCATTATTTTGCTAGTCTGTCTGGCTTTTTCGGGACAGACAGAAACACAGTGCATGCATGAAATACAGATTTCTTTGTCTGTGTTTTGGGGATTATCTTTAGAAATAGCATTTACCGGACATTCTTCTGCACAAATTCCACACTTATTACATCTTGAAGTTGTGATGGGTTTAATGGGAACTCCGTTGTATTCTTTATAATGATGACTACCGGGAATATGAAGTTTTGAATAGTTGCGGTCTTCTTTTAATGCCAGTTTGATTTGTACTGCAAAATTATAAAGCTCGTTCTTGTCCTTTGTGTCAGGTCTTCCTGCTGCGAATTGATGCATAAGAGAATGTTCTGCAACAGCTTCTATCGCTGCCAAACAAAAAAATCCTCTGTTGTTTAGTGAATCATAAAGCTCTATTAACGTATCGTCAATATGACGGTTTCCGTAGACTGCCACTAAGATGATTTTTGCTCCGTTTCCGACTGTCTTATTTAAATGTTCCAAAACTATAGCAGGAACTCGCCCTCCATAGGAAGGAACCGAAATAATGCAGATATCATTCTGATCGAGTTTTAATTTTTCTACAGCATCAGGTTTTTTTATCATATCTAAATCAATATGATCCTTATCAAGCTGGGAAGCAATAGTATCAGCTACCTTTTTGGTACCCCCGGTGGGACTAAAGTAAATATTATACAGACTCATATAGACACCCTTTCTTTAAACTCTTTCTGTAACTATTGTAAAGCCTTCTTTTGAAAGTTCATTTTTTATTTCGTCTATCTGGGCATGATCTCTTGTTTCAAGTGCTATTTTAAGAAAACAACTCGTTATTGCCATATTGGCATCAGCACGATCATGGTGAACTGCTACCACATTGCCTCCGCACCGCGCAATTATTTCAGCTACTTGCTGAAGCTGTCCCGGTTTATCTGAAAGAGCTATGGTAAGATTAGCATTTCTTCCACTGGTAACAAGGCCTCTGGTAATAACCCGGTTCAATATATTAACATCGATATTTCCTCCTGAAACGATGCATGCTACTTTTCTGCCTTCCAATGGAAGTTTGTCAAACATGACTGCAGTCACGGCAACTGCTCCCGCTCCTTCTGCTATTACCTTTTGCTTTTCAATAAGGGCAAGTATTGCCGCAGCTATCTCATCTTCACTTACAGTAACTATTTTATCTACGTATTTTTCCACTATGTCAAAAGTTATATCTCCCGGCTGTTTAACAGCTATCCCATCGGCAAATGTAGCAGCTGATTCAAGCATTACAGGATGACCGGCTATTTTACTTTCGTACATACTGGCCGAACCTGCGGCCTGCACACCGTAAATTTTTATATTAGGATTAAGATGTTTTACAGCATAGGCAATTCCGGAAATCAGTCCGCCGCCTCCTATAGGAACTACAATCGCATCAAGGTCTTCTATCTCATCGAGAATCTCAAGCCCTATTGTGCCCTGTCCTGCTATTACTTCATTATCATTAAATGGATGTATAAATGTGGCTCCTGTTTCTTCCTGAATTCTGATGGCTTCAGCATAAGCATCATCATAGGCACCTTTTACAAGTCTGATATCCGCTCCAAGTTGTTTTGTAGCTTCTATTTTACTTATGGGCGCTCCGTCAGGCATACAGATAATCGCTTTAATTCCATTTTGGGATGCTGCCATTGCAACACCTTGAGCATGATTTCCTGCACTGCAGGCTATAATTCCTCTGGACTTTTCTTCTTCTGTAAGCTGGCTTATTTTGTAATATGCGCCTCTGAGCTTAAAACTTCCGGTTTCCTGTAGGTTTTCTGTTTTTAGATAAAGCTCGCATTTATTCGATAATTTAGTAGCTTTTATAAGATCTGTTTTTCTGGCCACATTTTTTAACACGAAAGCGGCATGATATATTTTATCAAGTGTAAGCATGATTTTTTCTCCATATGATCACGAAAGACTCTTTAGATTCGCATAAGTTTTTCATAAGCTTTATCTAAAAAGACGGTAAGCTTTTTTCTGAATACAATTCCCAAAATACATAATACTACGGCAACAGCAGCTATAATGGCTGCACTTATATATCCTCCGGTATGAATCTGTCTTCCTATTAAAAGACTGCCCATCATACCGGGAGATCTGCCTATGAGAGAAACGATAAGAAATGGCTTCAGTTTCATTTCAGAAAGCCCTGCTACATAATTACATAGATCTTTGGGAACACCCGGAATCAGGAATATGAGAAAAACAAGTACAACTGCTTTCTTGCTGTTTAAAGTCACCAGCATTTTCTTGATTTTTTCCTCACCAAAAATAAGATGCATTGCATCGTGTCCCAATATTTTAGCGACGTAATAAGTTATCACGGACCCTAAAAAAGCCCCGATGAGTGAATAAAGATACCCCAGCCAAAAGCCATACATATATCCTGCAGCAAACTGCAGCCATTGTCCCGGTATTATACAGATTACTATCTGAAGAATCTGTGAGCCCATATATATAAATACACTTTGCGCTTTATAATCATTAAAAAATGCTTCTATATTCTCTGCGCTGGAAAATCTCTGTATCAGATCATGATGAAAGAAATATATATATAGAGGCAGTCCTATCAGGATAACAAGCAGCAGCGCCAGCTTTAATATTGCGCTGAATATTTTAACACGTTTTCTTAATCTGTTTTTTTTATCTGTTGATATTGACATTTTTCCCTCATTAGTTAAAGTGAGGTCTGAAAAGACCTCATATTTATATGACTATAAGTTTTTTGTCAAAAAGTTCCTGAAGAGCTTTGATAACTCCGAATTTCGAATGTTCATAAGTGAGTCCACCCTGAAAATATACTATATAAGGAGGTCTTATAGGAGCGTCTGCTGAAAGCTCTATGGAAGATCCCTGAACAAAGGCCCCTGCAGCCATTATTACCGGATCATCATATCCGGGCATATCCCATGGCTCCGGAGAAACAAAGGAATCTACAGGAGCTGCAGCCTGTATCCCTTTACAGAAGGCAATCACTCCTTCGGCAGTTCCCAGTTTTACAGCTTGTATTATATCGCTTCTTACTTCTTCAGCTTTAGGACATACGTCATATCCTAAAAGTTCAAAAACTTTAGAGCATAAAATAGCTCCCTTTATAGCTCCGTTTACAGTTTTGGGAGCAATAAACAGCCCCTGCAGCATAGTCCTTGTTTGTCCGAACGTAAGTCCGCACTCACCGCCTATGCCCGGCGAAGTCATTCTGTAGGATATTTTTTCGATCAGATCTTGCCTTCCCGCAATATATCCTCCAGTAAGTGCCAGTCCTCCTCCGGGGTTCTTTATTAAAGAGCCTGCCATAACATCTGCTCCCACATCTGTAGGCTCTTTTGTGTGAAGAAATTCTCCATAACAATTATCTACCATACAGATTATATTGGGATTAATACTTTTTACAAATTCGACCCATTTTTCTATTTCTTCGATAGATATAGCTTTTCTCCAGCCATAGCCTGTAGCTCTCTGCAGTGTAACCATTTTCGTATCATTATCTATAGCTTCTCTCAGAGCATCGAAATCTATTGACCCGTCACAAGTTAATTCAACTTGATCATATGAAACACCATATTCTTTAAGAGATCCTTTTCCTTTCCCTCTTATTCCGATAACCTCTTCCAGAGTATCATAAGGAGCGCCCGTACAGTATATCAATTTATCTCCAGGTCTCAGAATGCCCATGAGTGTCAGTGTAAGAGCATGTGTTCCATTTACAATGATAGGTCTTACAAGTGCCGCTTCTGTATTAAAAATATCAGCAAAAACTCTTTCTGTAGCGTCTCTTCCTGCATCATCATAACCATATCCTGTATTCCATGAAAAATGCATATCACGTATACCGTTTTTTTGGAAAGCGTCCAGAACTTTATATTGGTTGTATGCCATTATGTCATCCAGATTTTCGAACAAATCGGAAACAAGATCTTCACTTTTATTTATAAGATCCAGGACATCTTTTGATATATTGAATTTTTCCGTCAATAATCTGTAAGTGTTGTTTTGCATATTAATGTTCTTCCTTTGTATTTTTATTTTTGTCCTTTGAATCCTCTTTATTCTCATTATAGAGGATCATTGCATCATTTGTATAGTTGGCCGGTGAAAAGAAATTGATGATAGTTTGGCCGTAGTGTGAAGTTTCGGCATTCTTCATCAGATACTTATCAAGAGCTTTCTGTATATCTTTTGAGATGCTGTCCATATAAACCTTTTCATCATCACTTATAGGTTCCTGCCATTCGAGTACAGGATATCCATTGTTTCCGTATATTCCAAGATCGTCTTTGTAGGCAGTAGTCAGTGATGAAACGAGGCTGTTAAAACTCCTATCTGAAATACCTATGGCGGCTTTTGATATGTTGCGGTCATTTTCGTTATGGATCATTCCTATTCCCGCTTTGAATTTTCCGTTGGAGTAATAATTATTGTTAAGATATTTCAGTTCTTCTGAATTATAGGATTCATTGATATAATAACCTACGACTCCCCCGCTTACGTCTGCATTAAGAGCAGAGGCGGAATTATAACAGTTTTTTACATTTACTCTTGTAGCTCCTACAATTCCTACAATTCCTCCGGCATAGGATTTAGATATTTTTTTAGCATTATTTTTATTTTTTATGGTTATTTCACCTGTATTATAACAGTCTTTTATTGTAGCTCCGCTGGCATTGGTATATCCTACTACGCCTCCTGTAGCTTCTGTGTCTGAAGAAATTTTTCCTTGATTGAATGATTGTGTTACCTTTGCTTCAGCTGACACTGATCTACCTGCAACTCCTCCTGTTCCGTAAGTAGCGACACCTCTTTTGGATGAATTTATCTCTCCCCTGTTTCCGCATTGATTTACAGTGCCTCCCCAGTTTTCGCCCACTATACCTCCGACCTTATAGGTTCCCGAAACTTTTCCCAGATTCACACATAATTCTATCGTTCCTCCGTCGCTGTATCCGGCTATTCCGCCAGTCTTATCTTTTGCCGATATTTCCACATTTGAAGTACATCCTATGATTTGTCCTGCAGAATTGAGAAGTCCTGCAACTCCTCCGCAATTTCCGTCTCCTGAACTTATTTTACCTTCAACAGTAAGATCTTTTACCTCTCCCACAAGATATCCGAAAAGACCTGCGGGGCCTGCATCTATATCAACATCAAGACCGCTGATGGTATGTCCGTTCCCGTCAAATGTTCCTGCGAAATATGATGCGCTTCCTGTTCCTATAGGCGTCCATTCAGAGGTGAGTTCAATATCGTTTTTCAAAATAAAAGTCACACCTTCGAAATTTTCTATTCTCGTAGGCTTCCATCTATCTGTCTGATTTTCGTTTACCAGACTCGCCAGACCTATGAGCTCGCCTTCCGTGGATATTTCATATGTATCCTGCGGATCAAGATAATCAAACCATGATGTATCCTTTTCTGTATACTTTTTCTGCTGATTTTCACCTTCTTCTTCATCGAAATATGAATTGATATGGTTACCCATATTTTTCGATGTTCTAAGTTGGGCAAATGAAACAGGTGCGGCAGCAAGTGAACTTGCCGCGAATATTACAGTTGCAGATAAAATCACTAATCGTTTCATTATCGTCATTTCCTTTCTTTTCTCTCTAATTCCCACTCCATATCGTTGACCAGATCTCTTTTTACATTCATTTTATGACTGGCATACAGCTGCGTAGTTGTTACCTGCTCATGGTCCAAAAGCGCCTGTACATCAAAAATTGAATTCCCCCTGCCAATCAGACTTGTAGCAGCGGTTGCTCTCAGTTTGTGAGGGCTGTAGCCGGATTTTCTTGAGGTGGCAAGACCTATGGAAGTGTATTTTTTCACAAGCTCCCGTATTTGACGGTCTGTCATTCTTTTACCCTGAAGAGAAAGAAAAAGAGCATCTTTATAAAGATCATCGAGATTACTGTCATCAGCACGTTCATTTTGTATATAATCAAGGACTACTTGGGTCACTGATTCATTCAAGGGCATCACTGATTCTTTAGCGCGTTTTCTGTATATTTTAAATTCTCCTCTGGAAAAATTAAAAGAAGACACATTGAGCTGCTGGAGCTCAAAAAGTCTGAGACCATAAGTCAGAAAAAGCACCAGTATCGCCTTGTCACGTTTTTTTGTTTTTTTCCAGTATTGCCGTTCTTTTTCCGTAAGATATTCCCCTGTGGAAACGGCATCCAACATAATCATTACTTCGTCATCTTGAAGAGCTTTAATTTCTCTCTCACCTGCTTTGGGAACTCTTATAGGATCAAATCCATCGGTAATATTCTTTTGAACTTTTCCAGCTCTGTAAAGCTGTTTGAACATTACTGAAAGAGAAGATTTCTTTCTCGCAAGTGTTTTATTGCTGTTTTCATACACTATGATTTCATTGTTTTTTTCCACAGTGTATTTTCTGCAATAATCCAAGAAGAGATTTATGTCTGCCGCTTTTATTCTATTAAATTCCTGCAGTTTTATGTCAATTATATTCTGTGCAGAAGTGAGTTTACTCTCATCTATGAGGTACTGGCAGAAAAATTTTATATCGCTCAGGTAAGACAGTCTTGTTCTGGGAAGCACATTTCCTTTAAGATATGCGAAAAATTCTTTAAGAAAATCCGGAAGCTGTTTTTGTATTTCCTCACATTTGAAAATTATCTCGTGCTCGCTCAACACCACATTATCCGGTTTATCGCTCTTATTATGCAGTTTTATACGCTTTCCCGCACCCATGTCGTTATTACCTCTGCGGCATCATTGTCACTGTCAAAATCTGAAATATTATACCACTTTATTCTATCATATCTTCTAAACCACGTTAACTGTTTTTTAGCGTAATGCCTCGTATTTTTTTTGATTTTGTCGATTGCCTCTTCTTGTGAATATCTGCCTTCAAAGTAATACATTATTTCTTTATATCCGATACCTTTCATAGATATATTTTCAGCAGTAAGTCCCATCTTCATAAGATTTTCGACTTCATCAAACAGTCCTTTTTCAACCAGTATATCAACTCTTTTATTTATTCTCTCGTACAGCTCTTCTCTGTCTCTTGTCAAACCGATAAGAACTATATCATAATCATTCGTGCGGCGTTTAATATCACAAAATTTCTTTATTTTGCCTTCTCCTTCTTTAAGACGTTCAAGAGCTCTTATTATCTTTTTTAAATTGTTGGGATGTATGGCTGATGCTGCTTCTGAATCCATCTGTTCAAGCATATTATGAAGATATTTATTTCCTTTTTCTTCGGCGATTTTCTCCAACTCTTTTCTGTATGAAAAATCTCCGGGTGATGAAGAAAAGTCCATTTCATATATGAGAGAATTGAGATAGAGTCCTGTACCCCCTGAAATTATGGGAAGCTTATCTCTTGATAGTACATTTCGAATTGAAGCTTTTGCCAGCTTTTGATATTCCGCTACTGAAAAATCCTCTCTTGGATCTATAATATCCACAAGGTGATGTTTCGCCTGAGCCATTTCATCAGGAGTTGGCTTGGCACTTCCTATATCCATAAACTTATACAACTGCATAGAATCACATGAAATGATCTCTCCATCAAGTTCTTTTGCCAGTTTTATAGCAAATTTAGTCTTTCCTACAGCAGTAGGACCTGCCACTGCAATGATTTTGTTCATATCAGTAAACATTTTATACCCTTTTAAATAATTTTTCTATCTCATATTTAGTCATTCTTATAAACGTAGGTCTGCCATGAGGGCATGAAAACGGATTGACACATCTGTCCAAATCTTTTACGAGAGCCTGTATCTCTGTTTGTGTAAGAGGATCTCCTCCTTTAACAGCGCTTTTGCAAGATCTCATAATAATTTTATTTAACGTCTGTCGGTCGGTCAGATCAGGCTTATCCTCCATTTCTTTAAAAAAATCCGATAAAAAATCCTCTGCTTCTTTCAGCTCCATGAAAGCCGGTATTTCTCTTACTATATATGTATTGTTTCCAAAAAATTCTATATCATAGCCCATACCTGAAATATCTGAAAACCATATATCTTCACCAGCGACCACATTTGCCGATACATTAATACTTATAGGCATAAGCAGCTGCTGAGAAGCCTTATCTCTTTGGTTATACTGATCCAGCAGTTTTTCATAAAAGATTCTTTCATGAGCAGCATGTTGATCTATAAGGTAAAAATTATTTTCATCTGAGGCTATAATATAGGTATTAAACAAAGTACCTATGTAATTCAGTGTAGTAAAATCAAAGTATCTGTTTTCCGGTTTTTCAGGCAGTATCTCTTTTTTTTCTTCTTCTTGTTTGCGGCGCATATTAAATAATAAATTTTTTATGTCAACTTGTTCGCCGTCAGAATAAATAATATCTTGTGTTTTTCTTTTTTCGGAAACTTTATTCTCTGATATTTCCTGTATGTATGTATTTGAATCTGAATTTTCTTTCGAAACCTCTGAAGATTTGTATGAGAATAGTTCCTCCTCTATTCCTGCATTATGTTTAATATGTTCACTTCTTATTTGAGGCAAAGCATCTTTTTTCATTAATACAGATCTTACATTACTTTTTATAAAGTCTTCTACTTCAAAATCATCATCAAAACGGATCTCTTTTTTAGTAGGATGAACATTGACATCCAGTTTTTCCGCAGGCATGCTGAGAAACAAAAAAGCTACAGGAAATCTGCCATGAAAAAGCTTTTCCTTATATGCAGCTTCAAGTCCGTTCTCCATTACTTTACTGGTAACAATTCTGCCGTTTACACAAAATATCTGTTTGTTTCTGGATGGAGCTGAAGCTGATGGGGCTGATACAAAACCTTTGAGGATAAATCCTCTACCCTCGCCATCTACAGGAAGAAGATCTTTTCCAACGTTATTCCCATATATATTTATTATGTTATTAAAAATGTTTCCGTTTCCTCTTGTAGCAAATACAGTGCGCTCTCCATTTATAAGATTTATCTTCACATTTCCGTACGCCAGAGAAATTCTGGATACCATATCAACTACACGCCTCGTCTCTGAATTATCAGAGGACAGGAATTTCTGTCTGGCAGGAACATTATAAAACAGATCTCTAACAGTCACTGTTGTCCCGTCTGGACAGCCTATAGCAGTATTTTCCAATACTTGGCTTCCCTCAATAACGATTTTCCTTCCTGTTTTGGAATCAGCTGTCTTTGTTATGAGCTCCACTCTGCTGACTGCACATATGCTTGCCAGAGCTTCTCCCCTGAATCCCAGCGTATGTATGGCATCGAGATCCTCAGCAGATGATATTTTGCTTGTTGCATGTCTCATGAATGCCAGCTCTGCCTGTTGTCCATCTATGCCACAGCCATTATCGGTTACCCTTATATATGATTTCCCTCCGTTCTTTATTTCGACAGTGATGTTTGAAGCATCTGCATCCAGTGAATTTTCAAGGAGTTCCTTAATAATAGAAACGGGTCTGTCTATGACTTCTCCTGCTGCTATTTTATCAGCAATATTCTTTTCTAATATTCTTATCATATATATCCTTTAAGTTCCTCCAGTACTTTAAGAGCTTCTGACGGTGTTGTATTCATCAGATCCAGAGCTTTAATTTTTTCTATTACAGGATCGGGTATAGATGTGAAAAAAGATATCTGAGTTTCCTCTATATCTTTATTTGAGCTTTCATCATTTTCAGTCAAAATATATTCATATTCTTCCGTTTTGCCGCAGCTTCCTTTTTCCAGTTCCAGTAAACGTTCTTCTGCTCGATTTAAAAGTTCAGACGGAGCACCAGCCAGCTTTGCCACATGTATACCGTAACTTCTGCTTGCGCTGCCTTCAATGATCTTATGAAGAAATACCACATCACCGTTTTCTTCGGCAACATCTACATTGAGATTTTTAACACCTCTCATAGACCCTTCAAGCTGCGTCATTTCATGATAGTGAGTAGCCAAAAGTGTGCGTATTTTTCTTTTCGGACGGCACAAGAATTCTGCAGCTGCCCATGCGATTGAAAGTCCATCGTATGTGCTTGTTCCCCGTCCTATCTCATCGAGAATAACAAGACTTCTCGAGGTGGCAGTATTGAGAATATATGAAAGCTCACTCATTTCTACGAAAAATGTGCTCTGTCCCTGAGCCAAATTATCAGATGCTCCTATTCTTGTAAAGATCCTGTCACAAACACCTATTCTTGCTTTTTCACATGGTACGAAGCAGCCTGCCTGTGCCATAAGAGTTATGAGAGCAGTCTGCCTCATATACGTTGATTTTCCTGACATATTGGGTCCTGTTATAAGCAAGAGATTGCGAAGTTCTTTATCTATGTATGTATCGTTACTAACAAACATCCCGTCTGTTATCGTTTGTTCTATCACGGGGTGTCTGCCTTTAACAATTTCTATTATATCGCTTTCGTCTACGGAAGGTTTCACATAATCATTTTTTTCACTGACTTCTGCGAAAGATGTAAGAACATCTAAAGATGCGATAGCCTTTGATGTTTCCTGAATCTCCCTGATAAAGCGTTGCAGTTTTTGACGAATATCAATAAACAGATTGTATTCAGTCTGATTTATTTTTGTCTCTGCGTTAAGAACCAGTCGTTCAGTCTCCTTCAGTTCAGGAGTTATAAAACGTTCGCAGTTAGCTAATGTCTGTTTTCTTATATAATTATCGGGAACAAGATCATAATAAGACTTAGTGACTTCCAGATAATATCCGAAAACTTTGTTATATCCTACCTTCAGATTTTTTATACCTGTTCTTTCCCGTTCACTGTATTCCAATCCGGCAATCCAATCCTGAGCATCCTTTATAGAATCTTTGAGAGTATCCAGCTCTTGAGAATATCCTGCTTTTATGAGCCCTCCCTCTTTCACTGAAAAAGGAGGATCTTCTACTATCCCTGAGTTTATCAACTGATATACATGGCTGAGAGAATGGATATTTTTGTTTATCTGTGAAATCAGAGGCAACTCTATAGATGACAAATCTTCCTTTATATCCGGAAGTACATTGCATGAATTTCGAAGTGCTATCATATCCTTGCCGTTAGCTGTACCGCAGGCGATGCGGCCTGCAAGGCGCTCAAAATCATATACACGCTTAAGTGATTCTTTTATATTATTCCTGATGATAATATTTTCGAGAAGAATTTCTACCGCATCAAGTCTTGCGGATATTTCAGAAATATCATTTAATGGTTCCTTGATCCACTGTTTAAGCTTTCTTGATCCCATAGCAGTGTGAGTTTTATCCAGTACACCTAAAAGAGACCCTTTCACTTTTTTTTCAAACAAGGTCTCTGTAAGTTCAAGATTCTTAATGGTTGACTTATCCAGTGCCATTCTCTGTCCCATGGAATATATATTGAGATCAGCAATATGCCCCAGCGAGTTTTTTTGTGTCTCGTGCAGATATATGAGCAATGCTCCCAGAGCATATTCAGCCGGTGAATTCTCATCTATTCCGATACCAAAGACAGATGATATATTAAATTGCCTTTTTATCGCATTTCTGACTGCATCCTGTTTATAGTAAGATTCGTTAAGAATGTTGAAATAAGCACTGGTTATAGGTTTGATGCTGTTCATATCTATAGCTTCTGCAGCAAAATTATCCAAGATAACTTCTCTGGCATTTATCTTAACAAGTTCGTTTACCAGATTCTCATTTCTGCCTGTTCCTCTTATCTCTGTAAGGCGAATTTCACCCGTCGATATATCGCAATAAGATAATCCTATAGAAACTTCGCGCACATATACTGAAGCAATGTAATTGTTTTCATTTTCTTTCAGCATAGCACTGCTGATAACAGTCCCGGGAGTTACGATCTGTATAACCTCCCGACTAACTATTCCTTTTGAAGACGCAGGATCTTCAGTTTGCTCACATATGGCTACTTTATATCCTTTTTCTACAAGTCTGGCTATATAAGCCTCAGCGGAATGAAAAGGGACTCCGCACATAGGAGCTCTTTCCTCCATACCGCAATTCTTTCCTGTAAGTGTAAGCTCCAGCTCGCGGGAAGCAAGCTTGGCATCATCGAAAAACATTTCATAGAAATCACCGAGTCTGAAAAACAGAATACAATCTTCATAGTTTTTCTTTATCTCCATATATTGCCGCATCATGGGCGAAAGTTTAGACGCCGACATTTTTAATACTCCTCCCCCTGACTTCATATTCTTATCTGGCTTTATATTTTTCAAGTCCCAGCCTTATAAGCTGCACGCCTCTTCTCATATCATCTTGTTTGAGCACATATGCTATACGGATCTCATTTTTACCAAGGCCTTCGGTAGCATAAAAACCCTCTGCTGGTGAAAACATTACAGTCTCACCATTGTTTTCGAATTCTGTAAGAAGATACATGAGAAAATCTTCAACATCATCTATAGGAAGTTTAGCCATTATATAAAATGAACCTCCGGGTTTTCTGCATACAATGCCCGGTATTTTCATAAGTTCTTCATAAACTGCATCTCTTCTTCCTTCATATTCTTTTTTTACGTCAGCATAATATGAACGATCTATATTGTAAAGAGCGGCAGCTCCTATCTGATCAAGAGTAGGACAGCAAAGACGACCCTGAGCGATTTTAAGTGCACACTCCATTATATCTTTGTTTTTGCTTATAAGACATCCGACTCTTGCTCCGCATGCGGAAAATCTTTTTGACACTGAATCTATTATTATTACTCTGTCAGCAACATTCGAAAGCATACCGAAAGAAGTTATTTCGTTTCCGTCATAAGCAAATTCTCTGTACACTTCATCAGCTATGATCCATAAATCATGTTTCACAGCTATTTCGGCAATAAGCTCCATATCTTGTTTTGTGAGAACTCTGCCTGTAGGGTTACCCGGATTTATACAGGCAATAGCTCGTGTCTTACCGGTTACAGCGGATTCTATAAGTTCGGCATCTGCATAATCATATCCGTCTTCAGCCTTTGTTGTTATAGGAACAATATTGCCTCCTGCTGCCGTTACAAATGTATGATAATTCGTATAAAATGGTTCTGCTATTATTACTTCATCACCTGGATCTAAAATACTTGTAAATACCATACTGAGAGCTTCGGAACCACCGTTTGTTATCATTATGTCATCCCTTGTATAACTCATTCCATAGGCTTTGAAATAATTTGATATAGCATCCTGCAATACTGTTTCACCGCCTGATTCAGAATAAGCGATTACTTTTTCATGAAAATTATTGACCGCATCCATAAAGCAGGAAGGTGTTTCTATGTCAGGCTGTCCTATGTTTAATCTATAGATTTTTTTCCCTTCTTTTTCTGCTTTTATAGCGAAGGGATTAAATTTTCTTATGGGGGACTGCCCTATTTTGTTCATTTTTTTTGATATGTTCATTTTTATTCTCCTTTTGTCTGTGTTGCATTATATTAACTCATCATGAGAAGCATTTACTGTCTCTTCTACATTCGGCCTTTTTCCGGGGTTGATTTTCTTCATATAAAGAAGATATTCTATGTTTCCCTTCGTTCCTGTCACAGGGGAATATGTAAGTCCATGGCTGTACAGACCATTATCTTCTCCATACCTTATGACATTTTCTATGACTTCTCTGTGAACGGCCGCATCTCTGACGATTCCTTTCTTTCCTACCTGATCACGTCCTGCTTCAAACTGAGGCTTGACGAGACAGACAAGACTCCCCTTTTCCGAGAGAAGCTTTGATGCCACCGGGAAAACAAGTCTGAGAGAAATAAAGGATACATCAATACTTATAAAGTCCACATCTTTATCTATGGTATCAGTATCAAGATACCTTATATTTGTTTTTTCCATATTTATTACACGAGGATCATTTCGCAGCTTCCAGTCAAGCTGCCCATATCCTACATCTACAGCAAAGACTTTCCTTGCTCCGTTCTTGAGCATACAGTCAGTAAATCCGCCTGTGGAAGCTCCTATATCCACTGTTACTGCATCCTTAAGAGAAAAGCCGAAAATATCAAGCGATTTTTCGAGTTTCAAACCTCCTCTGCTCACATAAGGGCAAAGATCTTCTTTTACTGTGATATCAGCTTTTTTATCTACCGATGTACCCGGTTTGTCTATACGCTGTCCTTCTACATATATAAGTCCTGCCATTATAGATGCTTTTGCCTTTTCCCGTGAAGAAAAAAAACCTCTTTCCGTCAAAATTATATCTAATCTATCCTTCAAATTCCCGTTTTATCCTTTCTGCTATAGAAGAACTGTCCATTTTGTATTTTATGTAGAGTTCTTCACAAGTACCATGTTCTATAAACTTATCAGGCCATCCTATATTCACTACTTTGACACCAGTATTTATGAGGATATTATTTATCTCCTCACCCATTCCTCCGGGAATAACATTATCTTCTACAGTGACAATCAAAGATACCTTCCCTGAAGATTCAAGCAACATATCTTTGTCTATGGGACATACAAAAGATGCGTTAACAACTCCGGCAATTATCCCGTTTTCTTTAAGAATCTCCGAAGCTTCAAGTGCTTTTTCAACCATAGATCCGAGAGCCCATATCTCTACATTTTTCCCTTCTTTGAGACGTTCTGCCTTCCCTAAAATAATATTTCTTTTTTTCTTTGACTGCAAAGCAGTTCCCCTTGGATACCTTATAGCGCAAGGACCGTCATATGAAGAGGCAAACTCCATCATCAATTCCAATTCACTGCCGTCTTTGGGCGCCATAATCACCATATTGGGCATATGCTTTAGATAGCTTAGATCAAAAATTCCATGATGTGTCTCTCCATCGGCTCCAACTATTCCCGCTCTGTCTATACAAAGAACTACCGGCAAATTCTGAAGGCAAACATCCTCGATGATCTGATCGTAGGCGCGCTGCATAAATGTAGAATATATAGCAACAAACGGTTTAAGTCCTGCTTTAGCAAGACCTGCTGCAAATGTCACAGCATGACCTTCTGCTATTCCTACATCAAAAGCTCTTCCCGGAAACGTATCATGAAAACTGTCAAGCCCTGTTCCTTCCATCATTGCAGCGCTTACAGCAACAATCCTGCTGTCTTTAGAAGCCAGATCTGTAAGTTTACGTGCAAAAATTCCGGAATATGAAGGTTTATCTGAGTTTTTTATAGGTTTTCCCGATTCCATATCAAAAGGACCTATCCCATGAAATATATTAGGTTTCTCTTCTGCTTTAGTGTAACCTTTCCCTTTTTTAGTTATAACATGTATAAAAACAGGATCATTACTCTCTTTGGCGAGTTCCATAGTTTCACACATTTCTTTTATATTGTGTCCATCTATAGGTCCGAAATATTTGAAACCCAGTTCTTCAAATATAACGCCATCTATCACGGCATATTTTATTGTATCCTTAGCATGATGTATTCCGGCAATAACACCTTTCCCTATTACCGGGACTTTTGACACACTTTTCTTAACGCTTTCCTTCATAGATATGTATTTTCTTGAAGCCCTCAATTTTCCCAGATATTTAGGAAAACCTCCTGTGTTGTGAGAGATTGACATTCCATTGTCATTGAGAACAACTATAAGCTTGGAATCAAGATTTCCTACATTGTTAAGAGCCTCAAATGCAAGACCTCCCGTCATAGCTCCGTCTCCTATAACTGAGATAACATTATAGTCATCTCCCGAAAGATCACGGGCTGCGGCCATTCCGAGAGCAAGAGATATGGAGGAACTGCTGTGTCCTGTATCAAAAATGTCGTAAGGACTTTCTGCACTTTTAGGAAACCCACTCATTCCTCCAAGCTGTCTCAGAGAATCAAATTTTTCTGCTCTTCCCGTAAGAATCTTATGGACATATGTCTGATGTCCCACATCCCATATTATTTTATCTCCAGGAGCGTCAAAGATCCTGTGAAGCGCTATGGAAAGCTCAACCGCTCCAAGATTGGATGACAGATGTCCGCCTGTCTTGGAAACTTTCTCAATAAGAAAATCTCTTATTTCATAAGTCAGAACTTCCAGCTCGTCGTATTCCATAGTTTTCAAATCATGCGGAAGATTCAGACCTGCTATATATTTATTCATGTTATTTACCTCTTACAGCCAGATCTTTTGCCAGTTTAACGAATACTTCAGCATTATCATAATATTTTTTCAGCGCATTTATTGATGTTTGAGTGAGGTTGTCAAGTCTTGTTTTTGACTGTTCAAGTCCGTAAAGCGCCGGATATGTGGCTTTTTTATTGATAGAATCCATTCCTGCTTTCTTGCCCATCTCTTCCTCGCTTCCTTCCACATCCAGAATATCGTCACATATCTGAAATGCCAAACCCAGATTTTCTGCATATACAGTGAGATTCTCCAAAGTTTCCTCATCAGCATTTCCGAGCTGTGCTCCTGCTCTGACAGCGGCTATTATAAGCGCTGATGTCTTTGTCAGATGTATATAATCCAGCATTTCCTTTGAACAGCTTTTATCCTCTGCAGCTATATCAGCTATTTGGCCTGCTACAATACCGCGACAGCCGGAGCCTCTGCTGATTTCGTAAGCGGCTCTGATTCTTCGCTTTAAGGCATCTATATCATCAAAATAAAAAAACATATCTCTACTCATGGCTTCATATGCTGCAGCCTGTAGACCATCGCCTGCAAGTGTGGCCACAGCCTCCCCATATACTTTATGATTTGTTGGCATTCCTCTCCGCAAATCGTCATTATCCATACAGGGGAGGTCATCATGTATAAGGGAATATGTGTGTATATATTCTATGGCACAGGCATACGGCAGGGCTTCTTCCCTCTTGCCTCCGCAAAAGTCACATGCGGCAAGAAGAAGAACTGGTCTTATTCTCTTCCCACCTGATGCAAGACTATATTTCATAGATTCATAGAGAGTTATACTCTTATGGTCAATGTCCGGTATAAAATCCATCAAATGTTCTTCTATCAGGTTTTTGTAATCATCAAAAGTATAATCTTTCATGATCTACCTCCTATTTCGTTAAAGTTTCGATTTTCTGGCTGGCTTTTTCCAGTATTTCATTACATTCTTTATAATATTTTACGCCTTCTTCATAGCTCTTCATAGCCTCTTCAAGAGAAATGTTTTCGGATTTAAGATTTTCAGATATCTCTTCAAGTTTTCTTAGCGCATCTTCAAAACTTGTTTTCTTTTCTGCCATACAAATATTCCTTTCATATCTTTGTCACATGAAATGTGACATATAGGTTATCCAACGGAGTTCATATCTTTGTCACATGAAATGTGACATATAGGTTATCCAACGGAGTTCATATCTTTGTCACATGAAATGTGACATATAGGTTATCCAATGGAGTTCATATCTTTGTCACATGAAATGTGACATATAGGTTATCCAGCGGAGTTCATATCTTTGCCATACAAAATGCGTGACAAGGATATTATTCGGCTGAATTATTATTGTTGTGTTTCAGTATTTTGACTCGTAATGACTCGGGCCTGAGCTTTTCCTTTTGCAGCTTCTATATTTACAACCTGATCTTTCCTTAGGCTCCCTACATCTGTTATTACATTTCCGTCTGCATCTGTCACAACGCTGTATCCTTTCTTCAGTATAGATTTTGGATCAGCCGAATTCATAGTTTCTTTAGCAAGATCTGCCCTATGTTTTAAACCGGCAATCATAGTTTTCGTATAGTTTTCAATATCCGACATTATGTTATCCAAGTTTAATTGCTCCAGTGCTATTCGACTCTGTATATCACGACCAAAATTCCGTGGATTCAAAAGCTGAAGCTGTTTAGATTTATTATCAGTCGTCATTTTTAAAGATCTTTTCATTTCCCTGCCGATAGAAGCTATGTAATCTCTGAGAGCATACGTATCGGGAACTGCCTTATCTGCTGCAGCTGTAGGAGTTTCCGCTCTCATATCAGCCACAAAATCAGCTATGGTAAAATCCGTTTCATGTCCTACTGCAGATATTACCGGTATATCTGAAGCGTATATGCTTCTGGCTACAATCTCCTCATTAAAAGCCCACAGTTCTTCCATAGATCCTCCGCCTCTCCCTGCGATTATAATATCTACATCTGGATAATTAATATTAATATCATCTATTGCAGAGGAAATTTCTTCTGCAGCTGCAGGTCCCTGTACAAGAACAGGGTATATGACTATATCAACACAGTCATGTTTCCCTTTTATTATTTTTACTATATCTCTCACTGCTGCACCTGTTGCAGACGT
>NZ_JBKTXS010000032.1:0-24022 GCF_046951855.1 Lentihominibacter sp.
CTATGCGGCTGTGCCCGCTGTTCTGTGTTCTGCTGCTTTCTTCCCATTTCAAAAAGATTCTCAGAATTCATACCGCCTGCCATTCCTGCCATGCCCATTCCTACAAATCCTCCCATTGCTCCATTTTCATTTTCTGCAGCAGCTCTCATCGCATCCGCTTGCGCCTGCACAAGATTTCCTGCCGCCATAGTAGGATCTGACATCATAACAGCTTGCTGAAGATTTTGTATTTTCAGCTTATCTTTTTCTGAAACCGACACAGAATTCACTCCAAATGAAACAATCTGCACTCCTCGCCGTTCAATCCATTCCTTTGTTAAGACATCATTGAGGCCGTCAGCTATCATATCTGTATAAAGAGGAATCTCACTGTAATCCACACCCATGGCAGATACCCTGGCAAGAGCCGGCTGAAGAGCTTTAAGGAGTTCTGACTTCATCTGACTCTCAATTTCTCCGCGCTCAAATCGGTTTTCCACATTTCCGCACACGTTTGTATAAAAAAGCATGGGATTCACAATCCTATATGAATATTCGCCATTACATCTAAGATCTACTCCCAGGCTTTTTCCCGAATCTTTATCTATAACCACCTTAAACGGCACCGGATTCATGGTCCCATATTTATTGCCGTAAATTTCCTTGATATTAAAATAATAAATCCTCTGGTCCTTACCGACTCCGCCGCCAAACGTAAAACGTTCCCATGCATCTCTTGCGGCACCTTCCAAATCAAATTCAAATTCCCCTGCAAAAATAGACGGAGTCAAATCATTCCTATAGGTGAATAATCCCGGCTCTGCACAAAACTCTATCACTTTTCCCTGTTCCACAATCATCATACACTGTCCATCAGCAACAGCTATACCTGAGCCGTCTGATATAACATTAGTTTCTCCTCTTTTATTGGATGAACGATCTGAACTTTTTTTAGTTCCTTTGACAACCAGAACGTTTTCATCCATAGAGTCACAACTGAAAAAGTCTCTCCATTGATCTGCCAAAGCACCTCCTGCTGCACCTAAAGCCGCTTTAATAAGTCCCATTATTCTTCCTCCTATTTTATAATTTGTTCAGTCAAAGATATACAACCCATGTATCACTGTCATTTGATTCTATATGTTAATTATATATCAGCAGCATATTTTTGTATATTTAAATTTTTAAAGATAAGAATTTTACTTTTCATTTTTAGATACATACATTACTTCACGAAGTTGTTTCCCTCCAATATCATCGTTCATAACATTATCTGTTTGGATGAAATTATGCTTTATATAAAATTCTTTTGCTGAAGTATTATCTTCCAATACCCATAAAAGTAACTTTTCGTACCCTTGTTTTTTTAGTTCAGAAACCGCTTTATCAAATAATTTCCCCCCGTATCCCTTTCCTATATAATCCGGGAGCAGATAAATCGAAATAATCTCTCCGTATGTAGGATAATCAGAGAAACGCGACTTGCAAAAACTGCTCGTCCCTATATACTTTCCATCCTCAACACATACAAGAGTATTCCAACCAGGAGAATCCAATACCGTGGCCCAGCTCCCCTCTTCAATTGAATCAAGAAATTTTTGAGGAATAATATTCTTATACACACACTTCCAACTCTCTTCATATATTCTACTTACTTGCATCCTATCATCTGATGGCGTTATATACCTAATTTCCAAGTACTACCTCCACAAAAAATAATTTTCCATTTCACAAATTGTGAATAATTGCTGATTTTACTATATTTATAAGCAGTCTGTCATCATAGATGCCAACTATAATTTCTCCAAAATAATAAACCTCATCATCATTACCTCATAAATGATTTCTTCTAACTCAGATAATGTCCTAAAATGAACCACAAACATTCTTTACTTAGCGCCGTCATACGCCTCAAATTTCTATTATCATTCTATTTCTCATTATATAAGATTTAAACTTTTCGTACGCACGTTTTTCTCATAAAAAGTTCTGCTTCCGACTGCGATCCAAAATATAACAAAGCAGGATTATTATCTTTTACGGGTTGAAAAAGTTTACTTCTAATATCTTGTTCCTGATATTCCGGAACCATAAGCAATTCGGTGATGATTCAAGAAAAATATCCATCTGTATCATATCTTTGTATTTCATATAATTATACCACAAAGAGGAAATCTGATTAGAACAAGCAAAAAACCCTTGAAGTGCCTGATAAATGGATATTTTTCAAGGGTTTTAAAGTTATATTATTCAGTTGCGCCATAAGCTGTCACGGAGCATAGCTCCTGCAGCTCTGACGGGGGACCTTCCTGCGATTCGTCCCTCATTGAGATAGGTCTCCCTGCTTTCTCATCTGCTTTGCTTATTTTGGGTGCCATCACCCGAATCAAGGTTCTGTCAACAGCTTGAGGTGGAGACTTGCGAAGCAAATACTGCCGTCTGTTGACAGGTTCTTATTTCTTAGCAGCTGCTGCCTGCTGTGCGGCTACTTCTGCTGCAAAATCTTCTTCTTTCTTCTCAATTCCTTCACCGACTTCATATCTTATCATCGATGCTACAGCCATATCTTTTCCGGCTGACTTAGCCGCGCCGTCAACATACTCTTTAACTGTAAGATCTCCATCCTTAACGAACTTTTGATCAACAAGGCATACTTCCTTAAGTATCGCCTTAATCTTACCTGGAATGATTCTATCAAGAAGTTCTTCCTTTTTGCCTTCATTGAGGAGCTGCTGTTTAGCGATTTCTGTTTCAGATGCAAGCCAATCCTGATCCACCTGAGTTTCATCAAGAAATTTAGGATTCATAGATGCTACCTGCATAGCAACATCCTTACCTACTACAGCTATATCATCAGCAGTAGCATCAGTCTTGATACCTACTATTACACCAATACTTCCGTTGCCGTGAATATATCCAGTATATACAACACCCGGTTCCGCAAGCCTTTCAAATCTCCTGATGCTCATGTTTTCGCCTATAGTAGCAATCTTATTGGTAAGAACATCCTGAACGCTTCCTTCATCTCCGTAAGGGAGTGCCATGAAAGCATCCATATCGGCAGCATCATTTTCAAGAGCCATTTTAGCCAGCGTCTCTACAAATGATACGAATTCATCATTCTTTGCAACAAAATCTGTTTCGGAATTCACCTCAACGATAGCCGCAGCCTTTCCGTCTTCAGCAAAGGCAGTTTTAACAAGACCCATGGCAGCAACTCTGCCTGCTTTCTTAGCTGCTTTAGCAAGACCTTTTTCTCTTAAAAGCTCCACTGCCTTATCCATATCTCCATCGGTTTCCACTAAAACCTTCTTACAATCCATCATACCTGCGCCTGTCATTTCACGCAGTTCTTTTACCATCTGAGCTGTTACAGCCATGATATCGTTCCTCCTATATTAATTGCTCTTATGCAAATCATTATCCTACTATTAAGCTTCTGCCTTTTCTTCTGCGATTTCTGCAGCATCTTCAGATTCGGCAGCTTCGGCAGAACCTGCCTCTTCGCCTTCGTCAAAGCTTTCGCCCTGCTTAGCTTCAATGATAGCATCTGCCATACATCCTGCAATTAGCTTGACCGCTCTGATAGCATCGTCATTTGCAGGAATTATATAGTCGACATCATCAGGATCACAGTTTGTATCTACAATACCCACAACAGGGATTCCCAGAATCCTTGCTTCTTTTACGGCAATCTTTTCTTTCTTAGGGTCGACAACAAATATAGCTCCAGGCATACCCTTCATGTCTTTGATTCCGCCCAAGAACTTCTCTAACTTTTCGAGTTCCAGTCTGAGCTTGATAACTTCCTTCTTTGACAGCTTTTCAAAAGTTCCGTCTTCTTCCATAGTCTTTATATCGTTAAGTCTCTTTATTCTTCCGGATATGGTCTTGTAATTTGTAAGCATACCGCCCAGCCATCTCTGATTTACATAGTACATATCACATCTCTTGGCCTCATCAAGGATAGCAGCCTGAGCCTGCTTCTTGGTTCCTACAAAAAGAATCGGTTTTCCGCTTTCTGCCACTTCCTTCATGAAAGCATATGCTTCATCTATCTTCTTGACAGTCTTCTGCAAGTCGATAATATATATTCCGTTTCTTTCTGTAAAAATGTAAGGAGCCATCTTAGGGTTCCATCTTCTTGTCTGGTGTCCGAAATGCACACCTGCTTCCAATAATTGTTTCATTGAAATTACTGACATGTTGTTTTCTCCTCTCGGTTTTCTTCTTCCACCGCAGTACACACCGGGAAAAACCTCCAAAGCGGTAATCTGTCCACTATCAAGGCACCGGTTCCCGGAATTCTGCCATGTGTAAACTATAAATATCTTCTGATCTCACAATAAAATAAGACCAACTGTTACTATACTACAAAACTCCTTTGATTGCAATGGTTTTAACAATATTTACCCAAATTTTTTTGCAAGATATCTTCCAAGAATTTCTTTAGCTTTAGAATATGTATTTCTCCCCATATATACTTTTAAATTTTTCTCCATGAAAATAGTATTGTGCGACATTACAACTATTTTATCCATATTTATTACATAGCTTCTGTGACAGTGCATAAACCGCCTGTCCAGATGCCTCATAACATCGGGAAACTTACCGTAAAATTCAATACATGATTGTTCCGGATAAAATTCACCGTCAATATATACTTTTATTTTCCGAAGATTTTTTTCCATGTACAGGATATCATTTAGCCGAAGTATATATGTCTCCTGTCTCTTACTAATAATAAATTTATTCAAAATCAAAACCCCCTTCCTAATACAATATTATTGTTTCACATTAAGGGGGTATTTTCCGTTTAAAATATACGACATAATGCCGTTTTAACAGACATTGCTCTATTCAATATCGTTTTCTCTGTAAGTTATCAGATCTTCAGCAATCTCATTGGCTGCTATTGAAACAGGCTTTTCAACATCTGCCTCAGTAAGTTTCGGCATGCCCTCTATTATATCTCTGGCTCTTTTTGCTGCCAGGATCACTAAAGTATATCTGCTGTCTACTTTAGTCCTGATTTTATTTATAGATGGGTATAACATTATAACTCCTCCTTATATCTGCTGACGATATTGTCAACCTCTACGTCGTTTAGTTTACACTGTTCGGCTGTTATTATAGCTCTTACACGATTTATAGCCACATCAAGCTCTTCGTTTATCACTCTGTAATCGTACTGGTCTATGGACGATATCTCAGAAAGAGCTGTTCCAAGTCGTCTGGCCATGGTTTCCTCAGTCTCCGAACCTCTGGATTTTATCCTATTTTTCAGTTCTTCTATAGATGGCGGCAGTATGAAAATGAACACCCCTTCCGGATAAGATTTTTTCACCTGCAAGGCTCCCTGTACGTCTATTTCCAGTATTACATCTATTCCCTGTTCCAGCCATTCCATGACATTTTTTTTAGGAGTGCCGTAAAAATTGCCATATACGTTGGCATATTCCATGAATCCGCCGTCTTCGATCAGTTGCTCAAAAGACTGCTGATCCACGAAATGATAGTGAACCTTATCAATCTCTCCTTTTCGGGGCATCCGCGTCGTCATGGAGACAGACATCCTGATATTTCTTTCTTCGTCTAACACTTCTTTACAAATCGTTCCCTTACCGGCTCCGGAAGGTCCCGAAATCACAAACAGTTTGCCTTTCGTCATATCTACGCTCCTAAAATATCTATGTCTTTTTACTTGTCTGAACAATAATTATAACACCCTTTTTTTACGTCTTCAAGCATTAATATTGACAGTTATTCTATATTTTGTACCTGTTCTCTGATCTTTTCTATCTCGCTCTTTGTTTCCAACATAAGAGCTGTGATTTCCAGATCATTGGATTTTGATCCTATAGTATTTGCTTCTCTGTTCATTTCCTGCACTAAAAAATCCAGTTTTTTTCCCACAGGACTTGCTTCCAATGTAAGTATATTCTTAAGCTGTACCATATGACTGTCAAGTCGTACAAGTTCTTCGGTAATATTAGACTTGTCAGCGAAAACAGCTGCTTCCATGAGAATTCTTTCCTCGGGAACATCCACTGCATCTTCGGTCAGTTCCTTTATCCTGTTGTACATCTTTTCTGTATAATCCTTTACCACCAGGGGAGCTCTTATTTCTATTTTCTTAACTATTCCCCTCACCAGCTCACCCCTCATCATAAGATCCTCGGTAAGCTTGCCGCCTTCAACAGCACGCATATCATCCAAATTATCGGTGGCAATAGTAACAGCCTGCTCTATGGCTCTGATGACTTCCTCTTCATCCTCCACATCGGGAATGGCTTTCATAACATCAGGCATGGTAGACACCAGCTGAATATCTATGTCTCCACTGAGTCCATATGTATTTTTAAGTTCATTGAGATTGTCGATATACTGTTTTGCAACAAGGGTGTTCAGTTTCACCAGCATATCATCCTCTGTTATATTCTCTACCATTATTGAAATCTCAGCTTTCCCTCTTTTTACCTTTTTCTTTGCTATGGCTTTTATCTTTTCCTCAGCAAAAGAATAACGCTTTGGCATTTTTATATTTATATCGGAATATCTGTGATTAACTGTCTTTATCTCTGCCGTTATGCTCCTCTTGCCATCTGAGTATTCTCCTCTGCCAAAACCTGTCATACTTTTTATCATCTTTTTCCCCATTTCTTTTCTTTGTATGATAATATGGATATGCGGCATGCAAGCCCCCGGCAGGCATACCTGACTGACTGCGTTTTGCTGGAAACGCTTTTCCAGTTCCTGAAATCAGTATACCATGAATCAAGGAGGAAATAAATATGTCCTTTGACGGCATCGCTACGTATGCAGCTGTAAAAGAACTCAAAACTAAATTACAGCTGGGAAAAATAGAAAAAATATATCAACCTCAGCCTGAGCAGCTGCTACTCATAATACATACAAAACAAGGTAAACAAAAATTATTCATGTCTGCCGGCGGAAACCATTCTGCTGTATATCTTATCAATGAAACTCCGGAGAATCCCGCTATTCCTCCGGTATTTTGCATGGTTCTGAGAAAACACCTGAATGCAGCCAGAATAACTGACATACAGCAATATCAAAATGACAGAATAATAGAGATCTTTATGGAAACTGTCAACGAACTTGGATTCTCTGTAAACAAGAAACTCATAATAGAACTAATGGGAAAACATAGCAACATACTGCTCACAGATGTGACTACAGGAAAAATAATAGACAGCATCAAACATGTTTCCATAGATGTAAACAGAGCAAGGCAGGTACTGCCCGGAAAATCCTATGAATATCCTCCCGCACAAGATAAAGTACCCTTCTGCATGATCACTGAGTCAGATATGGAAAGACTGATTTCAGATGAACCTCAGCCTGAACGCAGGGTCCTTTCAGAAATACAAGGTGTTTCTCCGGCTCTTGCCGAGACAATCGCATGCTCCCGGGATCCCATAATATGTTTTGATAAGCTCAGGGAAATCATAAGCTCAATAGATAACGGCAATACAACACCTGTCGTTTATATTGACAGTGACAGCAAGCCTGTGGATTTTCATATAACTCCTCTTGTACCTTTTGAAAAGACTTATGTAAGACTGAATTTCAATACATTCAGCGAAGCAGCACATTATTTTTTCAGCCACAGAGAAACATCCAATACTGTAAAACAGAAATCAAATGATCTTCTCAAGATAATAAGGACTCATCTTTCCAAACTCCGCCTAAAAACACAGCGGCTTAGAGAAGATCTTCACAAAGCAGAGAACTCTGACAAATACAGATTATACGGTGAACTTCTCATGGCAAACCTAAACATCCCGAATACGGGCGATACATCTGTAAATGTTGTCAATTACTATGACGGCTCTACAGTTCGCATACCTCTTGATCCTAAATATCCTCCTGCTAAAAATGCGCAGAATTTCTATAAAAAATACGGAAAATCGAAGACCGCGATAAAAGAAAAGAAAATTCAGCTCGATGAAGTTTCCAGACAAATAGAATATCTTGAATCAGTGTCATCTTATCTGGAACGTGTCAAAACCATAGAAGAAACTGATCTTCTTAAACAGGAACTGATAGATTCCGGCTTTATACGCTATAAAAAAACGAAACGCGGACAGATAAAGAAAAACAAACCTAAACCTTACAGCTACACGCTGTCGTCAGGAAAAACTGTATTAGTGGGAAGAAATAATAAAGAAAATGACTGGCTTACTCTAAAAAAAGCCGCTTCCTCCGATTTATGGTTTCACACTAAGGATATCCCGGGATCACACACTATACTGATTCTTAACGGAGAAAATCCCACAAAAGAAGATCTTTTCGAGGCTGCTTCCATCGCCGCATTCCATAGCAAAGGTTCAGATTCGGAAAATGTTCCTGTAGATTACACTAAAATCCGCTATGTAAAAAAACCAAGCGGATCAAATCCGGGTATGGTGATATTCACCAATAATAAAACACTTTATGTGAATCCGCAGCTTCCCGCTTCAGCATCAGCCGAGAGCCACATCTAAAACCATCATAAGAGCAAACCCCAGTCCCGCTCCTATAGTCCCCATATTACTGTGCTCTCCGCTCTGAGACTCCGGTATCAACTCTTCTACAACCACATAAAACATGGCTCCTGCCGCAAATGACAGAAGATATGGAAGAAACGGTATTATCTGGGCAGTCAGCATAATAGTAAGAAAACCTCCAAGCGGCTCAACGATACCCGAAAGAATCCCGCAAAAAAAAGCTCTCCCGCGTTTCATGCCTTCACTTCTCAAAGGCATCGATATTATAGCGCCTTCCGGAAAGTTTTGTATAGCTATGCCTATAGACAGTGCTAAAGCTCCCGTCAATGTGATACTGGTATTTCCCAGAGCTGCTCCCGCATATGTCACACCTACCGCCATACCTTCCGGTATATTGTGAATAGTCACTGCCAACATCATCATGGTTGTCCTCGAAAATCCGCTTTTCATACCTTCCGGTTTATCAGTATCAAGGTGAAGATGAGGTACAAGAGTATCTATTATAAGAAGGAATAATACACCGAGACAAAATCCTATCGCAGCCGGAAACCATGCGACTCCTTGCGCTTCCGACATCTCTATGGAAGGAATCAAAAGCGACCAGACAGATGCTGCGATCATTACTCCCGCTGCAAAGCCAAGCAAAGTTTTTTCTAATTTAGGGTTTACTTTTCCCCTCATAAAAAAGACCATCATCGAACCCAGAGCTGTCCCTGCAAACGGAATCATCAACACTATAAACTCTGTCATTATCCCACTACCTCCTGATTATAATTTTGTTTCAATATACTACAGCGAAACAATCCATCCAGTCATTTTTTCTATTACTTCATCTCCTGTGCTTGAATCATTGCCGTTATGTATCTCATGAAACAGCCCCTTCCATTCTATGTAAGTTACATCATCACCCTGCGCTTTCAGTCTCCTTGCAATCTGCCGGCTTCCTTCCACATCACAAATTTTATCAGCACTTCCATGCATTAACAGAGTCGGTATGCCTCCGGAACGTCCGTTGTCTTCGCAAGTACCGTTTTCAAGACTTATTCCTATATCAAAACCTTCTACTGCACAAAGAGCTGATATCCTGTTATGTACAAGAGGGTTTTCTTTAAAAGGTCTTACCATTTTAGGGTTTCCCAGATCATTCTCATTGATCTCCGAGCCGATGGTAAAGGAAGGAGTTATCTTCGACAGAAGTTTCACCGCTCTGTAAAGAATTGCAGGAACAGGTCTCACAAGTCTAACCCACGGCGCTGATATTATATAGGCAGATATATGATCATTCAGATCCCCACGCGCTCTGTAATCAAGAACTATATTGCCTCCCATACTGTGTCCGTAAAGAACTATCTGCTTACCAAAATATCTTTCTTCAGTATATTTTATAAGGGCGCTGATATCATCAAGTATACACTTTCTGGGCGCGCAATGTCCTCTTTTTCCTGCCGATTCGCCATGTCCCCTGAGATCAAGAGCACATACAGCCATATTTTTCTTTCTGAATGCCTCTGCTACTCTGTCGAAACGTCCTCCGTATTCGCCTATACCGTGAACTATACAAATCACTTTGCCGGGATCATCAATATGCCACCTGTATCCCTGTATTTTGCCCTCGCTTAATTCTCTGAGAATAAATTTGTCATACATATCAGCATACCTTTCTTCTTATAAAAACTATCACAAACAGTATAAACATTACATCAGCGCACCTCTTTATTACAAATAAATAAGTTATACTTGTAATGCCTGTATCTGTACACTAAACTCTAAATACATCTCCATTATTAACAGCAGACAGAAGACAACAGGCTCACAACTCTCGTGAAAGGAGGACGCGCTATGAAAAAGTCATGTACATTATGCGGTTGCACTTACAGCCAGCTGTTTGCATTTAAAACCGGTCATGTATGCGAGGACTGTCTTCAGCACTTGAAATCTGATTTTCAGGCCGACAGCCAAGTGCGCGCCAAAAACTGATCGACATCGGGCCTTACCTTCTCCGTCTGCTCTTTTTAATGGAGCTGTTTCTTTTTTCAGCTTCGATTCGCTTACGGGTTTTTGGTTTCATTACAGAATATCCGAACCGTCCTATCGCCCGTCTTTCCAATGCAAAATAATGTCCGTGATTATACGCTATAAGACCGGCTTCATCCAGACACAATCTGCCGTTTTCATCCATTAAATCATTATCCACTGATACACTCACTATCTCGGCGATAAACATATCATGAGTCGGATAATCCTTTTTCTCTATTACTTTACACTCTATATTTACAGGCGATTCCTCTATGGAAGGACATCTCACCACCCTGCTTTCTGCGGCAGTCAGTTTCTGCTCTTTAAATTTATCTACATCGCGTCCTGATCTTACCCCGCAGTAATCTGCTGCTGCTGCCAGCTTTTTTGTTGTAAGATTTATAACAAATTCTCCCGTTTTTTCTATAATATTATGAGAAAATCTTGATTTTCTCACTGAAACATATGTTATAGGCGGGTCTGAATTTATTATCCCGGTCCATGCAATTGTTATTATATTACTTACCTTCCCGTCTCCGCATGATACCATGACTGCCGGCACAGGATTCAGCATAGTTCCCGGCTTAAATACTGTCTTTGGCATATATTTTCTCCTTATTTTCTCAGTTTATCAAGAGTTGCCGAAAAATCATCAGGCAACGGACTTTTAAATTCCATATATAGTCCAGTTGTGGGATGTTCAAATCCCAATGTCTCTGCATGCAGCATCTGCCTCTTCACACCCAGCTTATTGCTCTGAGGGCCATACAGATCATCTCCCAACAGGGGATGTCTTATATATGACATATGAACTCTTATCTGATGAGTCCTCCCCGTCTCTAAAACAGCTTCTACAAGAGTAAACTTTCCAAAACGTTCCAAAACTTTATAATGAGTTACCGCTTTTTTTGAATTAATGGAAGTCACGGCATTTCTCAGCCTGTTTTTAGGATCTCTTCCTATAGGTTCCGCCACAGTTCCTTCGTCTTCTTTGATATTATTATAAACTATCGCCTTATATTTTCTGGTTATACTATGACACGAAAGCTGATGAGAAAGTTTATCATGAGCCTTATCTGTTTTCGCTACCATGAGAAGGCCGCTCGTGTTTTTATCTATACGATGAACTATACCGGGTCTTATTATGCCATTTATCGAAGAAAGTTTGTCTTTGCAGTGATACATCAGAGCATTTACAAGGGTTGCCGAATAGTTTCCCGGAGCCGGATGCACCACCATTCCTGCCGGCTTATTTACCACCAGCATATCATCATCCTCATATACTATTTCAATGGGAATATTTTCAGCTTCCACCTTTAATTCTTCAGGCTCCGGTATATATACCCACACCTTATCACCTTCTGAAGCTTTATATTTTTTCTCCCTGCATATCCTTCCGTTGACACTGACATTACCATTGTCAAAAAGTTTTTGAATGAAACTTCTTGAATATTCCTCCAAAACTGCAGTAATAACAACGTCCAGACGAACTCCTGCTGTCTGCTGCGTTATAAATATTTCTGCGGATTTTTCTGTCGTTTTTTCACCGCTCACTTCTTCGCCCTCTTCCCCTCAAGAAAAATAACGTCAAGCAGCAACAGCCCGCAGCCTGCACATATAAATATATCAGCTACATTAAATACCGGAAAATCAAAAGAAGGTATAAACCTACAGTCAAACATATCCACCACATATCCGCGTGACACTCTGTCTATAAAGTTTCCTATTCCGCCCCCACATATAAAAACTATCGAAAGAATTGTTATTCTGCTCCATAAATTTCTTTTTATATAGATTAACACAAGAGCGGCAACAAGAACTACAGCCGGCAAAACGATCAATATAATCCATTGCTGTTCCCACATGCTGAAGGCCGCGCCCTGATTCTGAACATAAGTTATGCGTATTATATCACCTATCACCGGCAAACTCTGCCCGATATTCATATTGGAAAAAACCAGATACTTAATCAACTGATCAAACAATATTATAGCTGCAACTACTAAATAATAAATCATATGAAAATGGGGCGTGACCGCCCCGCCTCCTTTAATATTTTACGTTTCTCATAGTCTCCTGTTTATCCCCGGGTCTGCTTCCGCTTTTATAACGGAATGTTCCCGCGCCGGACTTTGGCTGATCAGATGCCCTATCCTGCGGAGCCTGAGGAAGATCGTCAAAATCATCTATTCCCAGTTCAGGAAACATCTCTCCGCTCAGCGACTCGAACCTCTGCAGCTCCGATTGCAGCAGCTGTTTATATTTCGTCCTGAAGTCAATGAATCTGTTTTTCATAACTTTGCTTTCTTCAGCAATCCTGTCAGCTGTATCTCTTGCTTCTTTCTGCATAAGCTGTGCATCCAGCTCTGCATTCTTCAAAAGTATATCGGCTCTCTTTTCAGCACTGGCAGAAATATCCGCCATCAGAGTCTTTGCAGCTTCCAATGTTTCCACTACTGTACCTTCAGAACTTCTGTATCTCTCCAGCTCTTCCACAAGCCTGCTGTTTTCTTCCTTAGTCTCGCGAAGCTCATTGAGAAGCCTTTCCAAATCTATAGTTATCTCATCGAGAAACTGATTTACTTCATCTTCTTTATATCCACGAACCGATCTGCTAAAATCTTTCTCTTGTATATCTATCGGTCTGATCATCGTTACCCCTCCTGACTATTTCCACGGATTAATATCTTCTGCATTACCTCCTGCAAAATTATATGGCTTGCTCTCCCCTTCGGCGAATATATCCACATTCTCCGGAGCGAAAACAAAAATATTATTGGCCACTTTCTGAACATTTCCGTTTAGCGCATACGTAGCTCCTCCCAGAAAATCAAATATCTTCCTTGCCGTATCTGAATCCAGTTTTTCAAGATTCACAATTATAGGCTTTCTGCTCTTTAAGCTGTCCACCAACTTGGAACATTCATCAAATCCTTTTGGCTCTATGACCATAAGTTTAAATTTGCTCGTCAACGCTTTCACCGTCCTGTTCTGCATCGAAACAACATTGCCGCTGTCATATCTCTGCTGAGATGTAAGAGGCTGTCTGTTCTCAACAGGCTTCCTGTCGTAATTATAATCCTCTTCCTGCTCCTCATCCAGTTCTTCGTCTTCATAATCCTCGAAGCCCATCAGATCTTTAAATTTGTTAAAAACTCCCATGACTACCTCCTAAATTTTACTGTAATCTCTCTCACCGAATATAGCACTCCCTACTCTTACAAGATTTGACCCAGCTTCGATGGCTACCGGGAAATCATGGGACATACCCATTGATAAATATCTGAAATCCAGTCTCGGATGTTCTATCCTGCTAAACTGATCATACTGCTTTTTTACTTGCTCAAAATAAATCTTTATATCTTCGGGATCATCAGCATAAGGCGCTATGCACATAAGACCTCTTATCCTTATATTCTCACAGCTTTGGAGAATATCCTTTATAAGCTGCTCCGATTCGCCTGTTGTTACTCCGAATTTGCTCTCCTCACGTGCTGAATTCACTTGTATCAGAATATCCATGTCTATTCCGTGAGCTGCGGCTCGTTTATTTATCTCTGCAGCCAGTTTATATGAATCCACTGAATGTATCATTGAAACCTTATCTATGATATATTTCACCTTATTTGTCTGCAAGTGACCTATCATATGCCACTTCACAGGCTTCACGTTATCATACTTGTCCATTATTTCCTGGACCTTGTTTTCCCCTATATCAGTCACCCCTGCATCTATTGCTGTATTTATCTCTTCAGGTGTCCTTGTCTTGCTTACAGCCACCAGCAGAACATCTTCTGCAGTTCTTCCGCAGCTTTCCGCGGTTTCTTTTATCTGCCGTTTTATTCTGATCAGATTGCCTCTTATATCCTCCATTACTAATCCTCCTCTTGAGATTTCTTACTTTGCGAAGTCTCTTCGGCCTCCTTTTTCAATTCTTTTTCAAGAACACTTTTCGGATGTTTCAGCACTTCATCATATACATCTACAGTATATACTTGATTGCCCTCATCATCCGTAAAAGTTACATCTTCTATGACTGATTCCTTATCATCACTGGAAATAACTTTTACCCTTGTGAATACATAGTCTCCATTTTTATTTTTAACATATACGCCTTTATTTCCATTCTTTTCAACTATACATTTATTGTAGACGATCAGTCCCTCATTATCACTGGTGACTATGGACATATCTTCAGCGCGGCTTTCGCAGAAAGCTTTGTAATATACATCGAGATAAAATATAACTTTACAGTCATCTCCATCTTTCTCGACACTGTAAACACTGGCATCTACAGTCCCTTCAGGCAGCTCCAGCGATACCTTTGTGCCTTCCGAATAAGCTTCTGCCGTTTTGCTGTCTACCCAGCACAGCACAAACCATCGGTCATCGGCAGATACCTTATATATAGGCTCTCCTTTTATAACTGAATTCCTCTCCAGATTAGCCGAATCATAAGACAGACTTTCAACCTTTTCACGCTTTATCTTGTCCATATTTTCAGGAGTAAAATAGTCTTCGTACCCATCTATTGTGAGACTGAATACACCACTTATAGGAGCGTCATATTCCTCGGAAAGTCCGTCAAATCCTTCCAGTCTTTCCGTGTATTTGCTAAATCTCGCCTTTTGTTCCTTTTCATTCTCAGATGCCACGGAAATTATAGGGTGGCCTTTCTTTACAGCGGTTCCCACGCTTACAAGATATTGGATATCACCTGATTCCGATGCTATTCCCACACTTTCGTCTTTTATAAAATATCCCTTGGTCTCATACGATAATTTTAAGGTACCCGGTCTCAATATCTGAGTAGTCTCAAAAACATCTGTCACCTTAGGCAGAAGCTGAACAACGATATATAGTAGAAGCAACACTGCCAAATAGATACATATTGCTTTTTTTGTTTTTTTGCTGAGTTTAGTTTTCATCATCTTATTTTACACCAAAGAATTACTGCTTGCAATGTACTATAACTCCATTTTAATGATTTCTTCCAGTATTTTTCCCTCATCTTTAGAAAGATTTCTGCATTTCTTTACAAATTCATCAAATAAGTCAGGTCTGCGCTTTTTTGTAAGCATCAGCGCCTCCCGAAATTTCCACAAATCTATAAGTTTATGATTACCGCTTACCAAAACCTCCGGCACCTGCATCCCTCTGTACTCCCTCGGTTTAGTATACTGAGGATGCTCCAGCAATCCGGAATATATAGATTCATCCATAGCCGAATTTTCATTTCCGAGAACCTCAGGGATAAGTCTTGCGACAGAATCTATCAATACCATAGCCGGAAGTTCTCCTCCCGTAAGAACATAATCTCCTATAGAGACTTCTTCTATCTCCCAATAATCCAGCACTCTCTGATCCACACCTTCATAATGACCGCATAATATGACAAACTCATCAAGCTGCGACATCTGCTTTATCATATCTGAATCCAGCAGCCTTCCTCTGGGAGACATGTATACTATCTTTTTTCTATCTGCTTCCACTGATTCAAGAGCGCCAAAAATGGGATCAGCCATCATTACCATTCCCCCGCCTCCTCCAAACGGATAGTCATCAGCCCTGTTATGTCTGTCATTAGTAAAATCTCTTATATCAGTAAGTCTTATATCAAGTATTCCTTTCCCTACAGCTCTGCCTAAAATACTGCTTTCAGTGACAGGCGAAAACATTTCGGGAAACAGCGTAAGCACATCTATCTTCATTTTTTTCTCCTGAATTCTCAGACTTAAAGATCCATAAGGCCATCTATCAATCTGACGAGGATCTCTTTTTTCTCAATATCTATATTCAATACGAATTCGTCCACCTTTGGTATAAGTACTTTCTTTCCGCCCTGTTTTTGAACCTCAAATATATCCTGAGCCGTATTCTGTATAACATCAGTAACTTCACCCAAAAAAGTTCCGTTTTCTTCTCGGACCGCCATGCCTATAATATCTCTGACATAGTACTGCCCCTGCGGAAGCTCCGGCAAGTCCTCCTCTGTCACGTACAATTCTCTGCCTCTTAAAGCTTCTGCCCTGTCTCTGTCTGAGATGCCTTCCAGCTTCAGTATCACCATATTTTTCTGTACCCTTACGCTTTCTACGGCTGTCAGATCATTCTCTACATATATATGGGATGTATTCTCATATATCTCGCTTCTATCTGAATAATTATAGACTTTGACTTCGCCCTTAAGTCCTACTGTATTGACTATCTTTCCTATTTTAATCTTATCCATACCGCTCCACCTTATTAGCCTTTAAATTTATAACAAAAGACCGTCCCACATATAAAACAATAATATTTCATTTATGATAAAGCACAGGCACATATACCACGAAATATATGTGCCTTTTGTCTCTATTGAACTATTTCAACTACTACTCTGATATTGGCCTTTGTAGCCGCTGCCTTTACAACAGTACGAATAGCTTTGGCAATTCTGCCTTGCTTTCCGATAACCTTCCCCATATCATCGGGAGCTACCTTAAGCTGTATAATCGTAGTGCCATTGGACTGTGACTCGGAAACTTCAACTGCTTCCGGATGTTCAACTAGTGACTTTGCAATTGCACTAACCAATTCCACCATTGAATCCACCGCTTTCTATAAAATCCCAGTCTTTTTGAAAAGCTTCTTAACTGTTTCTGTAGGCTGAGCTCCGTTTCCTAACCATTTCTTGGCAGCTTCTTCATCGATATTAATATCAACAGGATCTGTCAATGGATTGTAATATCCGATCTCTTCAATAAACTTTCCGTCTCTTGGCGCCCTGATATCAGCGACAACTACACGATAAAAAGGCTTCTTGTGAGCTCCCATTCTCTTAAGTCTGATTTTAACCATTTCTTTATTTCCTCCTAAAAATTAAAAACTTTCTTCTATTTCACGGAGATTTAAAATCCCCGGAACATTCTGTTCATTCTGCCTGCCCCACCTTTTCCGGAAAAGCTTTTCATCATCTTCTTTGCATCATTATATCTCTTGACAAGCTGATTTATTTTTGAAACAGGCTGCCCGCATCCTGCTGCGATTCTTCTTCTGCGGCTGGCGTTGAGTATATTGGGATCTTCACGCTCTGCCTTTGTCATAGACTGTATTATAGCTTCCATCTGGGCAAACTCTTTTTCACTTTGGGCAAGATTAATATTATTCTTGGCATTACTGTTAACGCCCGGTATCATATCAAGTATCTTGGCTATCCCGCCCATTTTTTTAATCTGCCCCATCTGCTCAAGGAAATCTTCAAGGGTAAATTTATTTTTTCTCAGTTTTTTCTCGAGCTCTGCCGCTTTCTGTTCATCGTAATCTTCCTGAGCTTTCTCGATAAGCGTAAGCATATCTCCCATACCCAGTATTCTGCTTGCCATCCTCTCCGGATGAAAAGGTTCGAGAGCATCAAGCTTCTCCCCCATACCTACGAACTTTATAGGCTTGCCTGTTACTTTCTTTGCAGAAAGAGCAGCCCCGCCTCTTGAATCACCATCCATTTTAGTCATGATGATACCGTCTATTCCCAGTTTTTCGTTAAACCCTTCCGCGGCATTGACTGCATCCTGCCCTGTAAGAGCATCAACCACCAGAAGTATTTCATGAGGCTTCACAGCCGACTTTATCGTCGCCAGTTCATCCATCAGCGCTTCATCTATCTGAAGCCGTCCGGCTGTATCGACTATAAGAACATTGAACCCTCTTCGCTGAGCTTCTTTAACCGCTTCCGCTGCTATCTTTTCCGGCTCTTTGCTGTCTCTCATGGTAAACACGGGTGTTTCCACTGAATTCCCCACCACTTCCAGCTGATCTATAGCAGCCGGTCTGTAAATGTCACATGCACACAACATAGGCTTTTTCCCGTTTTTCTTAAGGTATGCCGCCAGTTTTCCGCAGGTAGTCGTCTTACCCGTACCTTGAAGTCCCACCATAAGATACACTGTAAATCCTTTAGGGGAATATGTCAGCTTGCTGCCGGTTCCGCCCATGAGCTCTGTCAGCTCTTCATTTACTATTTTTATCACCTGCTGAGCGGGCGTCAGACTAGCCATCACTTCCTCTCCAAGTGACTTTTCTTTTACTGCTGCCACAAAGTCCTTCACAACTTTGAAGTTTACATCTGCCTCAAGCAAAGCCAACTTGACTTCTCTCATCGCTGTATTTATGTCGGACTCTGTAAGACTTCCCTTACCCTTAAGTCCTTTGAAAACATTTTGCAGTTTTTCCGATAATCCTTCAAATGCCATAGGATCATTCCTCCAACTTATCTATAATATCTTTGACTTTTCTCAGATCTTCCACAGCTTTGACTGTATTCTCAGTATTTTCATACAGCAACACATCTATCGTGCTGTCTATTATTCTGTCTATCTTACTGACAGCATCACTGCTTTTTCTGAATTTTTCAACCAGCCCCAGCTTTCTTTCATACTCCGAAAGAGCTTTCTCCGCATTTTTCAGAGCATCATGAACTCCTTGCCTGCTTATATTGAATTCAGAAGCTATCTCCGAAAGAGAAAGATTTTCTTCATGATACAGCTCCATGACCTGACTCTGCCGTTTAGAGAGCAGCTGTCCGTAAAAATCATAGAGCAAACTGGCCTGAGTAATATCATCTATTTTCATACTTTTCACCTTTTGCACCATGTCAGTATATATCAGCATCGTCTCGGTGTCAAGTTTTTTTCCTTAACACCTTATGATATATTAAAATTGCCTGTCAAATATCAATTGACATTTGACAGGCAATTTTTCAGCATATAGATCAAACAGTTCTGAATTCCACATTTGCAAATATATCTCCGCTTTCATCTCTTAAGGAAATCGTATAAAATTTGTCCCCCGATTCGTACATATACGGTATGAGAAGTTCCTTCACTTTGGCAGCTTTCTTATATTCTACACGCATAACAGATATGAAAGTATCTTCGGGAATACATTCCTGCGCAAACTGTATATATTTTGAATTATTCATATGATCATTTTTATCTATATGATATCTGTATACTTTCATTCCTTCCATTACTGCAGGATTCACCTCTTTGGGAAGCCGTATTTTTCTGGGAAGATATTCCATTCCTTTAAATTTTTCTTCAACAGGAACAGATGCTGCTAACTCTTTCGGTATAGCGACTGCTTTCCCGAGCTTCATATCTATAAAAGCTCCGCATGCATATGAGGACATCACCATATTGCCTTGCCTGTCATAGATATTAGTATTTCTAAAGCCATAGCTGTTTTTTATCTGATATACGGAAGTACTGATCCGTATCCTATCTCCATAATATGCCGGTTTTTGTATATTAACCTGCCTGGATACCAAAAACATTGTAATATTATTTTCCCTGAAATACCTGCTCAGCAAATTTTCACTATCCAACTGAAACCCACTGCAGTCCTGCATGAAGTCAATAGCTGAACTTAACGTCAATTTGCCATCTGAGCCCACATGACTGCTTCCTACATCTCTCACTATCTCATACATTGCTATCCGCTCCTTGGACCCCTTATTTCCGACGCGATATCATCATATCTTTCACTTTCATGAGTCTCGCCAGATTGCTTCTCTCATTCTCGTCCAGTTTCATTGTAATACTTTTCACGGTTTCATGCAATGCCGGAATCTGTACGTATTCAAGAGCATTGACCCTGCGTCTTGTCTTCTCGATCTCTTCCGCCAAAAGAGATACTGTCTTTTCCGTTTCAGCCAATTCAAACATCAAAGGAAGTATTTCATTTACAGCATTTACTGATTCATCCAGCTGCTGTGACGTAAAAGCAAAGCCATATGGATATGAATTCTGATGATGCCCGCCCTCATAATCAATCCTATACTGGGGAACATCAACACCCATGATGTTTACTCCTGTTATATTACATCGCACACGATTCTTGGGAATCATCAGTGCTTCCTGCAAAACAGCCTCATCCATATATGCCCCCGCCATGACAAATCCTGTGTATATATTTTTCATTTTTTCTTCAAGCCTTGTCCTAAGCTCAATGTTCTTTTCAGCAAGCTGAATGAACCTTTTTATCATATCATCCCGCTTATCTTTCAGCAGCCTGTGTCCTCTGGTAGAGGAAGCCAGACGTTTTTTCAGTCTGGCTAATTCCATACGGGTTGGTTTCACTTGTAAAACAGCCATTTAAAAAACCCCCTCATACAGATACCTTAACACTATATTTTTCTATCATCTCCGGTTTTATTCTCTTAAGTTCTCTGTCAGGCAGTATGGATAAAAGTTTCCATCCGGTATTAAGAGTCTCCTCTATACTCCTGTTTACATCAAAACCTTGGGATACATAGCGTTTCTCAAATTCCTCAGCAAATCTGGCATACAAAATATCTGTATCTGAAAGAGCCGACTCTCCCAATATAGTCATAAGCTCCTTTGCATCTTTTCCCCTGGCATAAGCGGCAAACAGCTGATTCATGGTGGCAGAATGGTCTTCCCTCGTCTTACCCTCTCCTATCCCCTTATCCTTTAGCCTGGAAAGAGAGGGAAGTACATCTACAGGCGGAGCTATATTCTTCTTATAAAGCTCCCTGGATAAAATTATCTGCCCTTCCGTAATATATCCTGTCAAGTCAGGTATAGGATGAGTCTTATCTTCTTCAGGCATTGTTAAAATAGGTATCATAGTAACAGAACCGCTGCTGTCTTCTTTCCTTCCCGCCCGCTCATAAATAGTAGCCAGATCAGTATAAAGGTATCCCGGATAGCCTCTCCTTCCCGGTACTTCTTTTCTCGCTGACGATATTTCCCTCAGAGCTTCTGCATAATTAGTCATGTCAGTCAGTATCACCAACACGTGCATATCTTTCTCAAAGGCCAGATATTCAGCAGCAGTCAGAGCAACCCTCGGCGTCGCTATACGTTCTATAGCAGGATCGTTTGCCAGATTCACGAACATCACTGTCCTATCTATAGCGCCTGTGTTCTTAAAATCCGATATAAAATATTCGGCCTCTTCAAAAGTTATCCCTATTGCACAGAATACCACAGCAAAGTTAGTTTCTTCCTTCAGAACCTTTGATTGTCTCGCTATCTGAGCTGCAAGCCTGGAATGCGGAAGTCCCGCAGCAGAAAATATAGGCAGCTTCTGACCTCTTACGAGAGTATTGAGTCCATCTATAGCAGAAACTCCGGTCTGTATAAATTCATCAGGGTAAACACGCGCAGCAGGATTTATGGGAAGTCCATTGATATCCATTCTTTTTTCAGGTATGGGCTCCGGTCCTCCGTCAATAGGTATACCCATTCCCGAAAAAACTCTGCCCAGCATATCCTCAGATACCGACAGCTGCTGAGAATGTCCGAGAAATCTTACTTTACTCTCATCAAGATTAATTCCGGCAGAACTTTCAAACAACTGTACCAGTACATCAGTACCGTTTACCTCCAAAACCTTACACCTTCTGATCTCTCCGTTCTGTAAACGTATCTCTCCAAGCTCATCGTAAGCGGCCTCTTCCACATCTCTTACCAGCATCAGAGGTCCTGCCACTTCAGATATAGTCCTGTACTCTTTCACTATCATACGGCAGCCTCCTTTTTGGCAAATCCTCCGACCGAATCCATAAGCTTATTTCTGATGTCATGAATATAGGTCTCTATTTCACTCTCTTTTATATATTTTGTTCTTGCAATATTCTCTCTTATATCCATATTGAGAATCTGTGTTATATCAGCTCCTTTTTCAATAGCTTCTGAAGAAATATAATAAAAATCAAGTATAAGTCTCAGCATCATATACTGTTTTCTAAGGGACGTATAAGAATCCACATCGTCAAAAGCATTCTGCTGCAAATAATCCTCACGCAGGGATCTTGCAGCTTCCATAATAAGCCTGTCTTTGGCAGACAAGGAATCATATCCCACCAGTTTGACTATTTCCTCCAGTTCTGATTCCGCCTGTAAAAGCCTATTACTTTCCGCCACGCACCATGTCCAGTCATTGGAAACATTGTCATCCATCCACTCTCCTATAGTATCGCTGTACAGTGAATAAGATGACATCCAGTTTATAGAAGGAAAATGACGTTTATAAGCCAGAGATGAATCAAGCCCCCAAAACACTTTTACTATACGAAGCGTTGACTGAACCACAGGATCAGAATTATCCCCTCCTGCCGGAGATACCGCTCCTATAGCAGTCAAAGTACCTGTCCTTTCATCGCTTCCAAGACAGATCACCTCTCCTGCCCGCTCGTAAAACTGAGCCAGCCTTGATGTAAGATATGCAGGATATCCCTGCTCTCCGGGCATTTCTTCAAGACGTCCTGACATTTCACGAAGTGCTTCTGCCCATCTGGATGTGGAATCTGCCATTATAGCTACAGAATATCCCATGTCCCTAAAATACTCTGCAATAGTTATCCCTGTATATATAGACGCTTCACGTGCTGCCACGGGCATATCAGAAGTATTGGCAATGAGTACAGTCCTGTTCATAATAGACTCTCCTGATTTCGGGTCCTTAAGCTGCGGAAATTCCATCAGCACGTCTGTCATCTCATTCCCTCTTTCACCACACCCAACATATACAACTATATCCACATCAGACCACTTAGCTAACTGATGCTGAACTACAGTCTTTCCTGAACCGAAAGGTCCGGGAACTGCTGCCGCCCCTCCTCTTACTATGGGAAACAGAGTATCTATTACACGCTGCCCTGTTACCATAGGCACATAGGGAGCCAGTTTATTCTTAAAAGGACGTTGTTTTCTTACCGGCCACTTCTGAAGCATAGTAACAGGTCTGTCTGTACCATCAGAGAGCCTGACTGTGGCCACAGGTTCTGTTATATTATATGATCCTTCTTTTATTTCCGTTATAATGCCCTCTGTTTCCGGAGGAATCATTATTTTATGAACTATAAGTTTTGTCTCATCAACAGTTCCTATGATGTCGCCGGCAGACACGTGACTGCCTCTATCCAAAACAGGCTTAAACTCCCATTTTCTCTCATAATCCAGAGGCGCCACTGACATACCTCTCCTTATATTGCTTCCTGTCCTTGCTTTCATAATTTCCAAAGGCCTCTGTATCCCGTCAAATATCATTTCAAGTATACCCGGCCCCAATTCCACCGACAGCGGTTCTCCTGATGAAACAACCTTATCTCCTGTCTTAAGTCCGGCAGTTTCTTCATAAACCTGTATCGAGGCGTTGCCATCTCTCATCTCTATTATTTCTCCTACGAGTCCTTGATTTCCCACATGTACCACATCAAACATATTGGCGCTATCCATATTATCAGCTACCACCAGCGGCCCCGAAATCTTTATGATCTGTCCATATTCCATATTTTCCACCTGTTTAAGTTCTCATTTATTAAAAATATCCGCACCTATAGCTTTCTCCACATTTTCATGTACTATCTTAATACCCCTTCCCATACTTCCGAATCTTCCGGGAATAGGTATTATAGCCGGCACAATGTTATTCTTATACTTGTCTGCCGTACCGAATTTCTTAGGTACAAGTTCCTCAGTAATAAAAATCACTGAGTATCTGTCATC
>NZ_JBKTXS010000033.1:0-16252 GCF_046951855.1 Lentihominibacter sp.
AATGTACAGACTCCTGAGGATCTTCCCGAAGAGTTTTGGGAGTGGCTTAACGAAAGTGATCATCAGAGGCCTATTGACGATAAAGGTACCGGTGATGAATTTCCAAAGGAGCTGGAAGAACTTCTGGAAATGTTTGAGGAACGCATCAAGGAGCAGAAAGAAAAGCATGACGGAGGCTGTTATTGGATCGGTACCGGCGGAACTTCAGTTATGGGGCGGGGTGGATTTCATACCAGCGGCATAAGGACCGGTGGACCGAGCCGCCACAAATCTGCCGTTCAGGTGGCCGGAGAACGAAATTTTAAGGACTTTCGGCAGGATAAGATTTTGGATATAAGGCAGTTTCAAATGGCATTCAGGAGATTGAGGCAATATTCCTCAAGGGTTGATGCGCAGGAAACAGAACTCAATATTGATAAGACTATAGACGAAACCTGTGATAATGCAGGAATGCTTAAGATTGTATATGACAAGCCGAGAAAAAATACAGTTAAAGTATTGCTTCTTATAGATTCCGACGGTTCAATGCTGCCTTACAGCAGATTATGTAACAGGCTTTTCCAGGCTGTCAGTCAGGCTAATCATTTTAAAGATTTGAAGATATATTATTTTCATAATTGTATATATGATCATCTATATACCACCCCTTATTGTAAAAAGGGTGAGTGGATAGAAACTGACTGGGTTTTGAGAAATCTTGATAGTGAATATAAGGTGATTTTTGTTGGGGATGCTGCAATGGCGCCCTCTGAGCTTTATAAAAAGGGAGGGAATTCTTATATTGGTCTTTGGAATGAAGAACCGGGTATAGCATGGCTGGAGAAGTTTAAGAGAAGATATAAGAAACAGGTATGGCTTAACCCTATAGACAAAAGTACGTGGGAATGGATGTATGGAGCTAAAACCATAAATGCTATATCAGAGATATTTCCGATGTTCGAACTTTCATTGGATGGCTTAGAAGCAGGAATAAAGAAACTGCTGGTGAAATAAACGCCAGTTGTTAAACAGAAAATAAAAAGTAGGGCTGCCTCATTAAAGTTTTTTATCTTTAATGAGACAGCCTTATCTTTTAAAGAAATATTGATTTATGGTATTGATAAAATAAAATCGATTCAGATTTTAAAAATAATGGAAGAAATGAATTTAGTTTTTGTTCGTAAAATTTATTGTCATTGAGAAAATCATATATTTTGCTTCAGACATGTTTTTATATCATCTTTAGCACTGCTTATAAGTTTCAGATCAAAAGTATCGCTAAGATATTGCAGTACATTGGGACTGAGGAATGCAGGCAGTGTAGGTCCCAGATAGATGTTTTTAATTCCCAGACTCAAAAGTGCCAGCAGTACGGCGACAGCTTTTTGTTCATACCATGAGATTATGAATGACAGAGGAAGTCCGTTTATGTCTGTATCAAAAGCATCGGAAAGAGCAGTTGCTATGCGCACAGCAGAATAGGAATCGTTGCATTGACCTACATCAAGGAGTCTTGGAAGTCCTGCGGTTTCACCGAAATCAAGTTTGTTGAATCTATATTTTCCGCATGCCAATGTTAATATCATGCAATCTTTTGGAACCATTTCTGCAAATTCAGTATAGTAATTACGTCCCGGTCTTGCACCGTCGCAGCCGCCGATGAGGAAGAAATGTTTCACATCGCCCTTATGGACAGCTGCAACTATTTTTTCAGCATATCCTAATGTCGCATGATGCCCGAATCCTACAAGTATTTCTTTTGATTCCTGATCTTCTTTGAATCCTCCAAGTTTTATCGCCTGTTGTATTATTTCACTGAAATCTTTTTCTCCGTTTGACTTCTTTTCTATGTGTTTTACACCTTCCCACCCTACTACGTTAGTACTGTAGATTCTGTCTTTATATGAATCTCGCGGTCGCATCAGACAATTTGTAGTCATGAGGATACATCCTGGTATATTGTCAAATTCTTTCTGCTGATCCTGCCATGCTCCGCCAAAATTTCCTACAAGATGAGAGTATTTTTTTAGTCCTTTATAACCATGTGCGGGAAGCATTTCGCCGTGTGTGTAAATGTTTATTCCTTTTCCCTCTGTTTGTTTCAGAAGCATTTCCAGATCTTTCAGGTCATGTCCGGAAACGATGATGAAAGGACCTTTTTTAATTTTTATATTTACTTTGTGAGGAGATGGATTTTCATATACTTCTGTATTTGCATCGTCAAGGATTTTCATGACTTCTACAGCAATCTCTCCTGTTTTCATGGTCATCCTTATCATTTCATCTGCTGTTAGCGTGTCGTCGGTAGTAGATTCAAGAGCTGTAATATAAAAATCATCCACCTGATCGCTGTAATATCCCAGCTCTCTGGCCTGATGTCCATATGCGCTGATACCTTTGAGTCCATAAAGAATGGTCTGACGAAGTGAACGTATATCGGGATCAAGGGACTGATCGTACATAATCCCTGCTATTTGAGAGTCTTTGAGCATTTCACTTTTGGCGGACGGAAGATCATAGGTAGCATGTGAAGTAGGGCTATTAATTTTGCCTACAAGATTTCTGAGCCTTTCTTTTATTTTCTGAGATTCTTTAAGGAGTCTAACGTGATCTTCGGCATTAAAATTTACATTTGTTAGAGTGGTAAAAAGTGCATTCTCGATGAAGCTGACGATGTCTTTGTCTATATGATCCCCTTGATCAATCAGTTTTTTTCCATAGCAGCTTATTCCTTTTATCTGGAAAATAAGAAGGTCCTGCAGGTTGGCTATCTCAGGTGTTTTGCCGCATATCCCTAATTTAGTACAGCCTTTTCCGTTGGCAGTCTGTTCACACTGGTAACAGAACATTTCATAATTAAGATCCATATTGTTGTTCATTTTTTGTCTCCGTTCAAATTATTTTTTTCTTATTTTGTGCAGTAATATTGAAGATAATCGTTTATATTTAAATTTTTGATATATAGAGATACAAAAAATATCGTGCTGATTGTTTTTATGGATGTATATAATATCGCTGATAATGTTTTATGTATAATAAAAAGTCTGTTATGATCATAACAGACTTTTATAAAAGATTTATTAAAAATATCTAAAGACTCCTTTTACTTTTCCCAGTATTTTTACGTCTTGAACAATGATGGGACTCATAGAGGAATTTTCCGGCTGGAGTCTTATATGATCGTTTTCTTTATAAAAAGTTTTGACCGTGGCTTCGCTTTCAAATCCGTCCACCATAGCTACAATTATTTCTCCGTTTCTGGCTGTGTTCTGCTGTTCTACTAATATATAATCCCCATCCATTATACCGGCTTCGATCATACTCTCGCCTCTCACTGTAAGCATAAAGCTGGGATTGTTTCCTACGAATCTTGCGGGAACCGGAAAACTGTCTTCCACATTCTGCTCAGCAAGAATAGGAGTGCCTGCGGCTATTCTGCCCACAAGAGGTACCTCTATGATTTCGGCGCGGGATACTTCTCTGTTTACTGTGTTGCTGTCTGACATTTCATGTTTATCGTGAGAATCAGTTTGTCCGATGTCTACGAGCATTAGGGCTCTTGGCTTGGAAGGATCTTTCTTTATATAACCTTGTTTTACAAGGTTTGAGATATCCTTATGAACTGTAGATGTGGATTTGATATCCAGTGCAGAACATATTTCACGGACAGTAGGAGGGTAGCCTTTTTCTCTTATTTCAGCTCTCATGTAATTTAAGATGTTTTGTTCTCGTTCTTTTAACATGCGAATATCCTCCTTGTTTATGAGAACATTTTATCATAAAAAGAACAAAAAGTAAACACATGTTTTCTGCTGAGCTGAAAAGAGTATAATGCTTCAGCGTTTTGTCGCTGCATGATTAGGCATCTACTTTTGCAATAATATCTGCATTTATGAAGTCTTTGAGTGATTCAGGTTTCCAGTTGGGAATCTGTCTTGAAACATAAGTGTAATTCAAGAGATCTTTATATGTAACATTATGAGATACACTGTTGCCTCCCCATGTACCACATCCCAGTGTAAGTGAGACTGGATATCCACAGTTCCATCCTCCTGAATTAGTGAGACATTGCGGCTGATTTACTACTACTTTAGTTACCGGAACCGCAGAGGCAAGCTTATCTACATCAGCGGGATCATCAGTATGTATACCACAGCTGTGACCTTTTCCCTGATATTCCAGTGTAGATAGCATTTTGTTGATAGCATCGTCAAGGTTTTTTGCTTTCTGGATACCGGATACAGGAGAGAGCTTTTCTCCCGTAAATGGATGTTGGAGGCCGAAGCCATTAAATTCTTCCACCATTATGACTTTTGTTCCTGAGGGCACTTCAAGTCTTGCAAGGGCAGCTATATCTTCAGCACTTTGAGCAATGACAGCACGGTTGAGTACGTGATCATCAGGTGAGTTTGGCCACAATGTTTTTTGAAGTTTTGCTTTTTCTTCAGAACCTTCTTTACATAGGAAAGCTCCGTGATTTTCCATTGCTTTTATGAAATCATCATAGCAGTTGTCAAATACTATGATGTTATTTTCCGTAGAGCATGATGTTGAATTATCGTATGCTTTTGACAAACAGATCATTTCAGCTACTTTATCCATAGGTGTTTTGCCTGTTACTATAGATACGCAGTTTCCCACACCTACTCCAATGGCAGGTGTGCCGGAAGAGTAGGCTGCTTTGACGAGGGCTTCGCCTCCGGTGGCAAGGATAAAATCACATTGCGTCATCAGCTCTTGTGATACTTCAAGCTTAACCCATTCACAGTGACAGGTTTGAACCAGATCTTCAGGGTATCCAAGCTTTTTGATGGTGGCTCTTATCTCATTGACTATAGCGAGATTGAGCTTTCTGCATTTGGGGTGTGGAGCCAGGATTATGGCATTTCTTGTTTTCAGAGCCATGTTGGCTTTTATGATAGGAGTAGCTTCTCCATTGGTCACAGGCATGATTCCGGCAATAACTCCCATAGGTTTAGCCCATTTTTGAATGCCGGTTTCTTTATTGTCATCGAGAAGGCCTACTGATTTTTTATCTTTCATCTGAAGATAAGATCCCCAGACTTTTCCGTATATTTTAGAAATTTTATCTTCCGATATGCCCATTTTGGATTCCTCTACAAGCATTTCAGCAAACATTTTGGTTTTTTCGGGTTTTGTAAGGCTGTATGTTACCGCTGCTGTCAGAAGATCAACATCTTCCTGTGTGAAGTTATTGGCGTATTTTTGAGCCTTTCTTGCCTTTTTGACCAGTTCTGCGACATAGTCGTGTGCATTCATTGACATTTTTAAAGACCTCCTTAATGGTATAGAAAATACTGTACAATATTGATTTTATTATATTTTAACAAAAATAACTTTACAAGGAAAATGATCATATTTTTACCTTGATAGTCCAGATTATATATGTTATATTAGCATTAATGATATTAAAAAAATCGGATAAAATAAGCAGGAAAGGAAAGTGATAATTATGGAGATCATAAAAATAACAAAAGATAATTTTGAAAAAGAAGTAAAAGAATCGAAACAGCCGGTACTGGTTGATTTCTGGGCGGCATGGTGCGGCCCTTGTATGATGCAGGGTCCTGTTATGGATGAGATTGCAGATGAATACAAAAACATAAAAGTGGGAAAAATCAATATCGATGAAGAGCAGGCGTTAGCCATGAAATTTGGGGTCACCAGCATACCTACTTTGGTATATTTTAAAAATGGAGAAATTGCTGAGACATTGATTGGCCTGCGGTCGAAAGAGCAGATTGCAGAAGCTCTGGGACTGTAGGATGAGCTCTATTGCCTGCTTTTTATCAAAAAATAAAAAGGGGTATTTGATATGGATCCAAAGTTTTTAATGTGTAAAAAATGTGGAAGTACCATAACTTTTCTGACAGGCGAGGGAGATGACGTAAAATGTTGTGGGGATGAAATGGTAAGGTTGCATGCTTCTGAGACAGACGGCGCCAAGGAAAAACATGTTCCTAAGGTGAAAAAGCAGGAAGGTGCTGTAAGAGTTGATGTCGGAGAGATCAGCCATCCTATGGAAGACGATCATTTTATAGAATGGATATATCTTCAGACGAAAAGGGGCGGACAGTTTGCAAGACTTAAGGCAGGTGAAGAACCACGGGCTACGTTTGGAGTTTCGGCGGAAGTTCCGGGAGATGAAGCCATTGCTGTTTTTGCATACTGCAATAAGCACGGCCTCTGGAAAATGGGACTGTAATCAAAAAAAGATCCTTCATTAAAAAGAAGAAGGATCTTTTTTCATTATTCATTTTGAGCTTCTACTGTAAATTCCAAACCGTTTTCGGAATATACGGCTTTCAGATTCATATCGGAAAAATAGTTTTCAATATATTTGCGTAAATCATCATTTTTTTCTTCAAGAGAGAAAAACTGACCTCCGCATCTGTCATGAAAATGCAGGTGCATGGAAAAGCGTTTGTCAACTTCAGCTTTTAGTTTGCTTACTTCAGAAAAGGGTAATGCATACATGAATAAGAACCTCCTTTTTATTTTTAGTACTTTTCATATGATACCATGTTGATGAAGGGCATTCAAGATATCCCGGAGTGATAGAAATGATATTTAATAGTATCTTCAGTTTTGGAGAAACTATTAAAACAAAGGTGGTGATATGGTGTGGATAATTATGGCCATGGCTGTTATTGCAAGTATTTTTACATCTATAGGGCTGATTATGATAGGATTTTTGATGGTTACAGAATTTCCGGATGAGTGATTTTTCTGTGTGCATTAATAAGAATGCCGGGAAAATTTTCTTGCATATTATCTTTTCATATGATATAGTAATTCAGGTAGAAAGAAGAAGTTATCCGCTTCTCACCTAAGAGCGAAGGCTGTTTGGGTTAATAATAGGCAGATTTTGATTTTACTTTATTAAATGCGGAATCATAATTTATGCGAAAATTGGGGCGGATACATAGATCCGTTTTTTTATTATTCATAAAAACGGCAAGGGGAATTTATTAACGGAGTTTTATGGAGGTATAAGGCAATTAGCAGAGAAGCTATGATAAACGAAGAAATTCGTTCAAAGGAATTAAGAGTTATTGATACAGACGGTAGTCAGCTGGGAATAATGAGCAGGCAAGAAGCGCTTGATATATCGGAGGAAAAGAAGCTCGATTTGGTTTGTATTTCACCGAAAGCCAATCCGCCTGTTTGTAAGATTCTCGATTATGGAAAGTATAAGTATGAGCTTCAGAAGAAGGAAAAGGAAGCGAAGAAAAAGCAGAAGACTACTCAGGTCAAGGAGATCAGACTGTCAACATTCATAGAGGATCATGACATAATGGTTAAAGCTAAAACAGGTTCAAAATTCCTTAAGGATGGAGATAAACTGAAGGTGAGTCTGAGATTCAGAGGAAGAGAAAAGGATTATGTCGCAAGAGGGATGGAAGTAATGAACAAGTTTGCCGAAGCCGTTTCAGAAGTGGGTGACATCGATAGGAAACCTAATTTTGAAGGCAGAAGTCTTACTATGATTCTTACGCCGAAAAATGATAAATAAATTTAATAAGTAGGAGGATAATACGTCATGGCAAAGCAGAAAATGAAGTCTCACAGAGGCGCATCCAAGAGATTCAAGATAACAGGTTCAGGAAAAGTAAAGAGAAATAAAGCATATAAGAGCCATATTCTTACGAAGAAAAGCCAAAAGAGAAAGAGAGGCCTGAGAAAGGCTACGACTCTGACAAGCGCAGATCTTAAAAGAATAAAAGCGATATTAAGCAAGTAAGGAGGTAGCAAGATGGCAAGAGTAAAAAAAGGTGTAAATGCACATAAGAGACATAAAAAAGTTTTAAAAATGGCTAAAGGGTACTACGGTGCCAAGAGCAAGACTTTCAAGGCAGCTAAACCCGCTACTATGAGAGCTCTCCGTTCTGCTTATATAGGGAGAAAGAATAAGAAGAGAGAATACAGAAGGTTATGGATTGCGAGAATCAATGCTGCAGCAAGAATGAATGATATTTCATACAGCAGATTGATGAACGGGCTTAAGAAATCAAATATTGAAATAAACAGAAAAATGCTTTCAGAAATGGCTATCCACGATCCCGCGGCTTTCGCTAAGATCTGCGATACCGCAAAAAAGGCTCTTTAGAAACAAATAATATACAAGCAGATTATAGAGGTCAATTTATAGACCTCTATTTTTATTGTTGAAATTAAAGATAGAGTTTTATATAGAAAGGATTGTTTGCGTTGTTTATGCAAGCAATCCTTTTGAGGCAAGTTTAGTTTTCTGTACCATATGGTGTAAGCTGTCTCATATAGTCTATTATGTCACCTCTGTAGTCGCTCTTACAGCTCCATTTACCGGTGGAATTTATTATCATATTGTATTTGTGTTCTTCATCATATGGTGTCCACTTGGGAATTAAATCGTTGTTAGGATTGCCTGTCTTGGCAAAATGATACACCATAGACTGGGCTTTGGATATCATTTCATCAGACATAAGATCCGGATCACCGGTAAGTTCGGTATATCCGTCTTTACAGCCGAATTCAAAACACAGATCCATACAGTGAAGTGCTCTGCCATAAGGAGAGACTTCTGCTGAATCACCACTGTATTCAATGACACTTTTCATATCAGGCGCATATTCCCAGTAATAAAGATAGGTATTTTGATTGTATTTTGATTGAGTCTCGGCAATCATCTGAGTAGGGTAATTGAAATAGATTTCATTATACATATCCATAGCTTGTTTTACCGGATCATCACCCATTGTAAGGAAAGTGTCGTAGAATCCTTCTTTTTCCACTCCGTAATATCTGCCATAAGCATCGGATCTCATTGTATCTGTCTCTACCATATAATCGTATATTGACTGTGGGTCGGATATAGCCTCCGAGATACTGTTGTCCCAGTCGACAGCATTCCAATCCTCTTCGCCATTGGTGCCGCCTATAAGAAGGTCTATATCTGAAGCGACTCCATTTTGAAGATCTTCCCACCATGTTTCGGATACGATTCTGCCGTCTGCGCATTTAAGACCGGGGTGTACTCTGCCAAGGCGGTCTACGATGTCTGATATGTTTTCAGAGATATTTTTATCCGTCAAGGCTGCAGCTTCTTCTACTGTTCTCACCCCAAGCATTTCAAATATTATTTTGGAATTTTCTGTTACGGTTTCTTTTGATACTGCTTCTCTTGATTGGGTTCCGCTGTTGATGATAGCTCTGTTGAAATATTTGTGAGTACTTTGATCTGCCATAAGCATTTCCACAGCGCCTCCGCCTGCGGACTGTCCCATGATAGTTACGTTCTCAGGATCACCGCCGAATGCAGAGATGTTTTGGTTTATCCATTTTAAAGCTTGCGTCTGATCAAGCTTGCTTAAGTTTATAGCATCGGCATATTCATCTGTATATCCTTCCAGTACGGACATATCCACACCGGACATTATAGACATTCTGTAGTTGATGGTAACAAATACACAGTCTTCTCCTTCCGGAAGGCTTCTGATAAAGTATTCTCCGTCATAAGAAGGATCGGATGTTCCTCCCCATATACAACTGCCTCCATGGATAAACATTATTACAGGCTTATCCTTTGTTTCTGTATCTTTGGTCCATACATTAAGGAACAGGCAATCCTGTGAGCATGGGTCCTGAGATGCTGTTTCCACTTCATCGTAGGGCTGGATACAGTTATAACCGAAGGATGTAGCCTTTATTTCATCTTCTGCAGTTGTTTTAACATCTGTAGCTGCTTTAAAAGGCTCCATATTTCCGTATCGTATACCTAAAAATTCATCAATTCCCTCATTTTGCTGCCCTATATACGTTCCGGATGGTGCCTTTGCAACAGTCTGTGATTCGCCGCATCCGGAAAGGCTCATGCCAAAAGATAGGGTAAGACCTGCAAAAAACATTATTAATATCCTGTTCATTCTTTGCCTCCTTTCAAAAACATTTAATATGTTTTTAAAATAAAAACTTTTATTGCAGATTATTATAATTTACTGATAAAAATTTTGATATAGTACGACAGTACAGTTTTTGATCAGAGCTTGATTTTTTTGATCAGTTCATATCTGTTTTTAACATTTAGTTTTTTATATATATGTGAGAGATGTTGTTTTACGGTACTCTCGGATATATATAGTTTTTTTGCTATATCGGGATTGCTGAGGCCGCTGCAGGCGATGCTCAGCAATTCAAGTTCACGTGATGTCAGTTTGTATTTTCTGCCGACAGATTCTAAGGTCTCTTCACCAGTGATTCCCAGAATTTCAGGCATATAATAGTTTGCTCTGAATTCATTTTTCCTTGACACCATATAAAGGGTCAGGATACACATTGCCGCATAGAAAATATGGGCGGGATCGAAACTTGAAAACAGTATTTGGTTGGGAACCTCATCAAGGCAGGATATTATATCCCAGTTGGTGATATAAATCATGTAGATTACGAGGAATGAGGAAAAGAGCAGAACCCATTTTCTTTGCCGTTCTCCTTTCATTTTGAAGATTCCGTAGAAAATAAAAAATATACCTATGAGGATTAATGTTATATCGAATGTACAGTTGATATATAAAAGGATCTCAGAAGTTTTCTTTTGAGTGAGGCCTAATACAGACGGACTGAATTTGGCCATAAGGTTAAGAACATCCACAGTTATGCCGTATATGGCTGTGTATATGCAGAATCCTTTGATTCTGATAATATATGGATTTCCTGATATTGTGACTATGGCTGCGAGCCAAGAGGCTGCGATAAAGAAATAAGCCACATCTGAAAGAGTTGTAAGAGTATAGAACAGAGGTTTTGTAATATGCAGCTCAGTAAAAAACGTTACAAACATTTCCATTATAGTATAGGCAAGAAAGGATAAGAGCAGGACAGAGATTGTTTTGTATAGTGAACCTTCTCTCTTGACGGAAAATCTTACATATAACGTAGCGGCAACGGTGCAAGTTATTATGGTAAACACATAGAAAACCATACTTGTAAACATAGATAGTATTATCATTTCATCCTCCAATAATATTACAGATATTATTGCTTTTTAATATTTTTTTTGCAAGGCTTTTTTGTTTTGACAATCTCTCTTTTCGACAAATTGCGATGATTAAACAATATATAATCCTAATTACCATCGTTTTTACATAAAGGAATTTTACGGGTGAAAAAATTGATAGTATACGGGGAGATTCTCTTCATAGAGAATTTCGTAATAGGGTGCGTGCTTCTTTACATAACAGCTGAGATTTTTAAAGTCAGATTCACTGTTTTAAAGGATAAGATCAGATTTGTTTTAGGCGGTGTAATGTGCGGCATTTTTTCCATGGAAATATTTTTGCCACTGCCAATGTATTTTACGGTTATATCCGAGATAATGTTTGCCTTTGCTGTATGTTTTGTTGTATTAGGTAAAGAGCGTATATGGAAGAAAGCTCTGACCATGATTCTTGTGACATATTTTATGGGAGGCCTTACAATGGGGCTTTTGCTGATAACTCAAAACCCCGGTATATATACAGCTTCGGGAATATACACAGGAGATATGAAAGCTGCCTTTTTAGCTCTTTTTATCGGTATGGGTACATTCACTGCTAAGCAAATAATGAAAACTGTGGCAAGCAGGAAGTTTTATGAGGAACATGTTTTTGATGTAAAGATATTTATCGGAGATGAAGTCTTTGAAACAAAAGGTTTTTTCGACACCGGAAATCAGCTTACAGATCCTATAAACGGAAAACCTGTAGCGGTGGCTCAGGAAAGTCTGTGGAGTAGATTCGAAGATGAGGGCGCTGTCAGTGATGACAGAATAGGCATTGTACCTTACGAGGCAATAGGAACAAAGGGTATAATGATGTCGCTTCGTGTGGATTTTATAGAAATTTCAGGAAGACGGCTCAGGGGAAATGTTATTGCTAAGGGAAGCAGAGAATTCAACATATATGGGAAAGCAGCCAATGGGTGTGAGTTGCTTTTATCCAAAGATATGTCGGACAGGAAAACGTGAAGGGAGAGGAATAATGATAAGGAAATTGATGTTATGGCTGAGGCTGAAATTTTTAAACAAGAAAAATAAAGTTTTTTACATAGGAGGTAATGATACGCTGCCGCCTCCTCTCTCTGCAGAGGAAGAACATAAGGCCATACTGGGATTTATGGCGGGAAGTAAAATAGACAGAGATCTGCTGATAGAACATAATCTTAGACTGGTGGTCTATATAGCAAAGAAGTTTGAAAGTGCAGGTGTGAATGTGGAAGATCTTATTTCCATAGGAACCATAGGATTGATAAAGGCTGTTAATACCTTTAAGATAGAAAAGAATATAAAACTGGCTACATATGCATCAAGGTGTATAGAAAATGAGATTCTTATGTATCTGAGAAGAAATAATAAAATAAAGGGGGAAGTATCTTTAGATGAGCCTCTCAATGTGGACTGGGATGGAAACGAGCTTCTTCTTTCTGATATATTAGGTACAGAAAGTGATGAGGTCTATGGGCATATAGAAGAGGAAGTGAATAAAAGCCTTTTGGGATATGCTATGGATAAACTGACAGGAAGAGAGCGTGAAATAGTGGAAATGAGATTTGGTCTTGCCGGAGGCAGAGAATTGACTCAAAAGGAAGTTGCCGATAAAATGGGAATATCGCAGTCATATATTTCAAGACTGGAAAAAAAGATAATAGGAAGGCTGCAAAAGGAAATAAAAAAATTAGGATAAAGTGGTAAAAAAATATTGAAATAAACTATATACTGGTGTATCATAAAAAACATAGTGAATAAATATGCTGTACAATTAATAAAAATTCAAACAAGCAACATGAAATCGGAGGCATTAATTTATGAAATATAAAGTATTTATTGACGGTGCGGAAGGCACTACAGGGTTAAAGATACATCAATATTTTCAAAAACGCGATGATATAGAAGTATTAAAAATAGATTCAGATAAGCGTAAGGACTTAGAGGAAAGATTGGCATTGATAAAAAAAGCCGATGTTTCCTTTTTGTGTCTGCCTGACTCTGCCGCAAGAGAAATTGCGGATGCAGCGCCTGCGGAATGCAGGATACTTGATACATCTACTGCTCACAGAACTGATCTTTCATGGGTATATGGAATGCCGGAACTTTGTCCGCAGCAGAGAGATATGATAAAAGAAAGCAACAGGGTGGCTGTGCCCGGGTGTCATGCAACAGGAGTCATTTTGCTGATAAAGCCGTTACTTGAAGCAGGTATTATATCGGCGGACTATCCTTTCTCCGCTACTTCACTTACAGGCTACAGCGGAGGCGGAAAAAAAATGATAGCACAGTATGAGGCAGGAGATAGGCAAAGAGGCAATATGGGAGGGCAGGATATTCTATGCAGTCCGAGACAGTATGGAATATCGCAGACACATAAGCATCTTCCGGAAATCCTGTCGGCAACGGGAATCAGTACACCGCCTGCATTTATGCCTATAGTTGGAGATTACTACAGCGGCATGGAGGTGATTGTACCTGTTAAAATCAGCGGTGCATCAAAAACGGATGTAGAAAAAATAATGTCGGATTATTATGAAGGGCAGCCCTTAGTGAAAGTAAAAGAATCTCTTGATGATGAAGGATTCATAGCAGCGGGAAGGCTGTCAGGATCAAATACACTTGAAATAGCTGTAGAAGGAAACGATGAAAATATATTGCTCATAGCAACTTATGATAATCTGGGCAAAGGCGCGTCGGGAGCTGCGATACAGAATATGAATATTATGCTTGGAATAGATGAAACGAAAGGGTTGATATAGATATGTCAGAGATTATCATAAAGGATATTGAGGGAGGAGTCTGTGCTCCGAAAGGTTTTAAGGCCGCGGGAACAGCCTGTGGTATAAAAGGCAAAACAGATAAAAAAGATCTGGCTCTTATAGTAAGCGATGTCATGTGCAGTGCAGCGGCAGTATATACTACAAACAAAGTTAAGGGAGCGCCTCTTGAAGTTACAAAGCGTAATATTTCCGATGGAAAAGCTATTGCGATAATATGCAACAGCGGTAATGCCAATACATGCGCGCCAAACGGAATAGAGATAGCAGAAAAGACATGTCAGACAGCGGCGGACAGTATAGGCGCTGACAAAGAGGATATAGTGGTTTGTTCCACGGGGGTCATAGGACAGGAGCTTTATATAGAACCCTTTGAGAGGGGTATTCCGGCGCTGATGCAACAACTCAGTTATCAGGGGTCAGCATCTGCCGCAGAAGCCATCATGACTACGGATACGGTTCCAAAGGAGACAGCAGTGGAATTTGTCATAGGAGGAAAGGTATGTAAGATCGGCGGTATAGCGAAGGGTAGCGGAATGATAAATCCCAATATGGCAACCATGCTTTCATTTATAACTTCCGATGTAAGTATATCGCCTGAAATGCTGGACAAGGCGTTGAAAGAAGATGTGAAGACAAGTTACAACCAGATCTGCGTAGACGGAGATACTTCCACCAACGATATGACGGTGGTTCTTGCCAATGGCCTTGCAGGAAATGAGAAGATAGTAAAGGATGGAGATGATTTTGAGGCTTTTAAAGCAGCTCTGTCGAGGGTGACAGTTTATCTGGCAAAGAGACTGGCAAGAGACGGCGAAGGAGCTACAAAGCTTATTGAATGTCGCGTCAGCGGAGCTGCGGACGATATTCAGGCTCGAATCATAAGTAAATCAGTCATAGCTTCAGATCTGCTTAAAGCAGCCATGTTTGGAGCAGACGCTAACTGGGGACGTGTATTGTGTGCAATAGGATATGCTCCCGGAGAATTCAGTACAGAAAACATAGATGTTATTATGGAATCGGATAAAGGCAGCATTCAGGTATGCAGCGGATCGAGACATAAAGAATACAGTGAGGAAAAGGCGTCGCAGATCTTGGCAGAAGAGGAAATCACCATAATTGTAGATATGCACCAGGGAAGCGGCAGTGCTGTGGCGTGGGGATGTGATCTTACATATGATTACGTTAAAATAAACGGAGATTACAGGAGTTAATAATGGTAAGTCAGAAATATTTAGATAAAGCAGAAGTTTTAATAGAGGCTCTTCCATATATACAGCGTTTCAACAGAAAAATAATTGTTGTAAAATATGGCGGCAGTGCTATGATAGATGAGGAGCTTAAAAAAGATGTTATTGAGGATGTAGTGTTGCTTAAGCTGATAGGCTTTAAGCCGATAATAGTTCACGGAGGCGGTAAGGAAATCAGCCGTTGGGTGGACAAGGTGGGAATGGACACCAAGTTTATAAACGGGCTTAGAGTTACTGACGCAGAGACTATGGAGCTGGCGGAGATGGTGCTGGCCAAGGTAAATAAAGAATTGGTGACAAAGATCCAGTCTCTTGGAATAAAGGCGGCGGGTATCAGTGGACAGGACGGAGGTCTTCTTACTGTCAAGAAAAAATATTCAGATGGCAAAGATATCGGATTCGTCGGTGATGTTACTAAAGTAGAACCTAAGATATTGAAAGATCTTCTGGAAAAAGATTTTCTGCCGGTAGTTTTTCCTATAGGATTGGATAGTGAAGGAGTTTCCTATAATATTAATGCTGATGAGGCGGCAAGTTCTATAGCCACAGCTCTCAAGGCTGAAAAGCTGGCATATCTTTCCGATGTTGAGGGTGTCAGGATGGATCCGTCTGATCCCGAATCTGTAATATCGGAACTTTATACTAATGAAGCTAAAGAACTGATAGAAAAAGGTATAATATCAGGAGGAATGCTCCCTAAAATACAAAATTGCATAGACGCTATCAATAAAGGTGTCTCAAGGGTACATATAATGGACGGAAGGATACCTCACGGTCTTCTTCTGGAGATATTTACAAATAAGGGTATAGGAACAGCAATAATCAAAGAAAACGAGGAGAAATACTGGAATGAATAGTAGTGAAATCAAAAAACTTGACAAAGAAAAGATTGTTTCAACGTATAGCAGATATGATCTTGTGGCTGACAGTGGGAAAGGCGCTTGCTGTATTTCCGCAGACGGTAGAAAATATATAGATTTTACAGCGGGAATAGGTGTAAATTCACTGGGCTTTTGTGATGATGGATGGGTTGAAGCCGTAACCTCGCAGCTTAAGAAATTGCAGCATGTATCAAACCTGTTTTATACACAGCCTCAGGTTGAAGTCGCGGATATTCTTACTGCAAGAACAGGTATGAAGAAAGTTTTTTTCGGAAACTCCGGGGCAGAGGCAAACGAGGCGGCTATAAAGACTGCGAGAAAGTATGGAACAGTTAATAAAGG
>NZ_JBKTXS010000033.1:16262-22698 GCF_046951855.1 Lentihominibacter sp.
TAATAAAGGAGAGAATGCTAATAAAATAATAACTCTCAATAATTCTTTTCACGGGAGAACTATGGCTACCATAACGGCTACCGGTCAAGCAGATTATCATAAGTTTTTTACTCCGTTTTTAGGCGGCTTTGATTATTGTGATGCTAATGATATAAAGCAGCTTGAGAGTATGGTTTCATCTGACACATGCGCCATAATGATGGAGATGATACAGGGAGAAGGCGGCGTACTTAATTTAGATGAGGCTTTTGTCAAAGCGGCAGAAAAACTTTGCAGAGAAAAGGACATGCTTTTCATTATAGATGAAGTGCAGACAGGTATAGGAAGAAGCGGAAAACTGTTTGCTTATGAGTATTTCGGAGTGAAGCCTGATATCGTTACCTTTGCTAAAGGTATTGGCGGCGGATTGCCTATAGGAGGGGCTGTATTCAGTGAAAAATGCTGTGATGTTTTAGAGCCCGGAAATCATGGAACAACGTACGGCGGCAATCCTGTGGCCTGTGCCGGAGCATTGGAAGTGTTAAAGCGTATAGATGATGATTTCCTTGAAAAAGTTGCGGAAAAGAGTCAGTATATCAGAGAGAAACTGATGGAGCTGCCTCAGGTGAAAAGTGTATCCGGAATGGGACTTATGCTGGGTGTGGAGATAGAAGGAAAAGAAGCCGGACAGGTGGTAAAAGATGCGCTTAAAGAAGGACTTATGATACTCACAGCTAAAGACAAAGTGAGAATGCTGCCTCCGCTTACCATAACATATGATGAGATTAATGAAGGCATAAAGATATTGAAAAAAGCTTTAGCATAGATTTGTAAAAAACAAAATAAACGGAATAAAAAAACCTTGATTTGCACATAAATATATTACAACATCGAAGGTTGCTTTAAGGGGAGCAAAAGAAGATGTGAGGGTAATGGTTTATGGCCAATAAGGTTGAGATCTGCGGTGTCAATACGGCAAGTCTTCCTCGTTATAAAGATAAAGAGATGTACGAGATGCTTGTCGCCATAAAGGCCGGAGATATGAAGGTCAGAGAGGAATTCATAAGGGGGAATCTTAGACTTGTACTTTCCGTGATACAGAAGTTTTCGGGGCGTGGTGAAAATCCCGATGACTTGTTTCAGGTAGGATGTGTAGGGCTTATAAAAGCTCTGGATAATTTTGATATGTCTCACGGTGTAAAATTCAGTACCTATGCCGTACCTATGATTATAGGGGAGGTAAGAAGGTATCTCAGAGACAATAACAGCATAAGAGTATCAAGATCTATGAGAGATCTTGCTTATAAAGCTCTTACGGCGAAGGAAAAGCTGGGGAAATCGCTTCAGCGAGAGGCTACTGTAGAAGAAGTTGCTAAAGAACTCGAAGTGAAGAAAGAGGACGTGGTTTTGGCGCTGGATTCTATTCAGGATCCCATTTCTCTGTTCGAACCGGTATTTAATGATGATGGTGATCCTATATATGTTATGGATCAGATACGAGACATGAAAAATACAGACGTGAGATGGATAGAGAACTTGTCGCTGTCAGAAGCGATGAAGAAACTTTCCCCCAGAGAACAGCATATATTGACAATGAGGTTCTTTGAAGGCAAAACGCAAATGGAAGTAGCAGATGAGATTGCTATAAGTCAGGCCCAGGTATCAAGGCTTGAGAAAAATGCGTTAAGCTATATGAAAAAATATGTATAAAAGTAAATAATAACGAAATGGACATCGCCGAAAAGGCGGCGTCCGTTTTTTTATGATCTGATCAAAACTTAAAGTCTTAGTCCGAAATCTATGATTACGTGGTAAGTCTCATGCAAAGATTCCCCAAACCTTTGATTTGGGGAATCTACTGTTTGAAAATGAAAAATAGGACAAGCCATTTTTAGACAAAATTCAACTTAATTAAGTTGACATTGATAAATCTTTAGCATATAATAAATTATCCGAATTTACAGTAATTTCACATGATTCAAAATTTTATGCTCAATCTGTTTTTATTTTATCTCCAGGATCATGGCCATTGATATTCGGATAATAAAATCATATTTTTATAAATGGCAGAAAAGGAGGGTGTTATGACAGACGAAAGAAAGACAGCTGCTTCTGAAACGCAGGAGTTGAAGCGTGGTATCAAAGGCTGGCAAATAGCGTTTATAGGTATCGGAGGCGTAATAGGGTCGTGTTATTTTTTGGGAATAGGCGCATGTCTATCTAGTATGGGACCCGGGGTGCTGGCGGCATTTCTGGTTACAGGTATTATTGTTTATGGTACTATGATTTCTTATTCAGAGCTATTGGTTAACGTTCCGAGGACAGGATCATTTGTAGCTTATACAAGTGAATTCCTTACCCCAACTGTTTCTACGGGATTCGGCTGGGCCTTCTGGTTTAACTGGGTATGTTATGTTCCTTCAGAGGCTATAGCTGTTGCCACCGTGCTGACATCATTGATGGGAACAGACAGTGCTGTGACGTATATTGCTATAGCATTGGGAGCGATGGCTGCGATCACCATAATAAATCTTTGTGCGGTAGATATTTTTGCAAAGATTGAGGCTGGTCTTGCCATCACTAAAGTAATTGTAATCATAGTTTTCGTAATAGCTGCATTTGGAATTTGGGTTGGACTTTGGGGCCAAAGCAATGAGTATACAGGATTCTTGGCAGGAACTGTAAACTTTGCCGGGACTATATCATTTGGCGCTAAGGTGTTTCCTCTGGGAATTATGGCTATATTGGTTAATATGACAGTGGTATTGGTAACATTCCAGGGTACTGAAATAGTCGGCCTGGCGGCAGCAGAGTCACAGAATCCTGAAAAAGCTGTTCCTAAAGCATGCAAGAGCGTTACATATCGTATAGCTCTGCTGTATATATTACCTCTTGTTTTGATAATATTGGTTTATCCTTATGAACTGGCAAGTGATGCTAATCCGGTATTTTCCGATATAATGAATTTCTATGGAATTGAGTGGCTCGGATTTGTATTTTCGGCAGTTGTTCTGGTCGCAGCATTCAGTTGTGCTAATACAGGTTTTTACGGAACGGTAAGATGTATGTTTGGGCTTTCTATTGAAGGTCTCGCTCCTAAGTTTCTGAGTAAAGTTACCAAAACAGGCAATCCGAGAGCATCTGTACTTTGGACATTGCTGTTTATGTGGATTGTTCTTGTTTTAGGATTGGTTTCGGAGGTTGCCGGATATATGACAGATCTGTATGCGGGTCTGCTGTCATTGTCAGGTTTCACGGGAACCCTCGCATGGGTAGGCATCATTTTATCGCATCTGTCTCTTAGAAAACGGCTTAAAAAGAATGGATATGATCCGGAGGTTTGCCTGAAAGCAAAGGTTTCTAAAAGACAAAGATGGATTCCGTATTTTGCGGTTATCGCTCAGATCATATGTCTGATTATGCTGGTATTTGAAGATGTATTGATTTTTGCAATCGCATGCGGAGCGATCATAATTCCTATGATAGGGTATCAGATAGCGAAAAAAACCGGCAAGTTGAGAGATGTTTCAGAGCTTGCTTCAACTAATGAGAAATCATTTGATGAGTTATTCCCGCCGATAAGCAAAGATACTAAATAATTTCAGTGACTATTATGAGGAGAACGGAAGCATAAAGCTTCCGTTCGTTTTTTTACAGAGATAAAAAGGATATGAAAAAGCTTGTTTTATAAAAATATTTGTTTAAAGTTTCCATGTTTCTCACCAAACCCACAAAAATATATGATAGACTTTTTCCAAAGGAGAATTGCTATGATATTAGAGAAGAATGAAACTTTTGTGATAAACGAGAATATGATCCCTCCGGATATGAGTGTCACCATAGAAAATGCCAAGGAGATCGTAAAGGTGTTTAGTGATTTGCGTATGAGATATCATGCGGCTATTAAGGAGATCAGTACAAAACTCGAGGTGCTGGACAATGAATTCAGTGTCAGATACGATTATAATCCTATACACCATATGGAATGCAGGCTTAAAAGCATAAACAGCATCATGGACAAAATAGAACGTAAAGGATGGCCTAAAGAAATTGAGTCAGTTTATAAGGTTATGGATTTTGCCGGAGTACGTGTTGTGTGTAATTACATGGATGATATCTATACTGTTGAGGAGAGCCTTCTCAGACAAGATGATATAAAGCTTCTCAAAAGGAAAGATTATATAAAAAATCCTAAGGAGAGCGGATACAGAAGTCTTCATTTGCTTGTCGAGGTGCCGATATTTTTATCGGACAGAACATATAATATGCCTGTAGAGATTCAGATAAGAACGATAGCTATGGATACATGGGCAAGTCTTGAACACGAGCTTAAATATAAGAGTAAAAAGGAGCTTCCGGGATATGTAGTTCAAGAGCTTCAAAACTGTGCCAAATCCATGGCTGAAATAGATGCATCCATGGAACGTATACATAAAATGCTTTGATCGGGAAAAATCGGTGAGGCAGGAGAACTTAGGAGAAAAATTAAATGATGAAAAAAATAGCAATAATATGTGTTTGTATCATGACTGTCTGTGGATTATCCGCATGCGGTTCATCCGTATCGTATGATAGTTATGATTTAAGTGATTATATCAAAGTTGACGATTATAAGGGTCTTAAGGTGGCTCCGTACAGTATATCGGTAACAGAAGATGAAATCGATGCCAAGATACAGAGTATACTGCAGAATGCGGCGACGACAAAAGAGCTTGACAAAAAAACAGAGAGAGCTGACGGAGATGTGGTGAATATTGATTATGGAGGTAAAGTAGATGGTAAGGAGTTTGAAGGAGGATCTGCTGAAGGATATGATCTTACATTAGGCAGCGGATCGTTTATAGACGGGTTTGAATCGGGAATAGAGGGCAAAAAAGTAGGCGATAAGTTTAAACTTGATCTCAAGTTCCCCGAGGATTATGACAATGAAGACCTAAAGGGGAAGGCTGTTACATTTGATGTGACAGTAAATTCTGCGACGAGGCAGGAGGTCCCGGAATATGGTTTGGATTTTGTACAGAATACTACCGAATATGACACTTTAGAGGAATATGAAGCATCTATTGAAAAAGAAGTTTACGATGAAGAAGAAAAGACCGCGATAGAGAATCAGAAAGGAGAACTTTGGTCCCAAGTTCTGGAAAATACCAAAGTTAAGAAATACCCGGAAAAAGAGCTTGACTATTATATTGAGTTTAACAGTAAACAGATAGACAATATGGCTAAGGAGTATGGAATGAGCAGGGATGAACTTCTGGCCAATTATGATTTTGGAAACGAAAAGGAGTTTGAAGCTACCAATGAAGACAGCAGTAAGTTGTTGGTTAAGCAGGAAATGCTCATAGAATATATAGCCGAAAAAGAAAAACTCGAATATTCTGATGAAGAAAAGAAAGAAGCAATAAAGAGCTATGAAGAAGCAGGATATGACAGTGAGATGATAGAATCTCAGACAGGAAGAAATATGAATGATTATGTTCATATAGAGCTTCTTTATCAGAAAGTATTGGATTTTATTCTGGAAAATGCAGATATTTCAGGTGAAGCAGAAAGCAAGTAATAAGCATATGTCTGTAATATTAATTCTATAATCAGTTGAAAGCAGCCGTAAGGTGTGATAAAATCGTAACGTTAGTTTATCGATCGCACCTATACGGCTTTTGCTTTAGGAGCGAAAGAAACTGTGATTCTCTGGAGAGTCTCAAAATGAGCGCCGAAGGTGTAAGCATAAACAGATAGCTTTTAGTTTGCTGTATGCGATCTCTCAGGCAAAAGGACAGAGCAGGTAGTTTTATATTATTTGGGTCCTCTCCGGAAAGTCGATTATATCGGCTTTTTTTTATCATGCAGAAAATATCAGCGGAGTATGTTGTTTTAGTAGAAACTGCGAATTTGCGCTGTTAATGAGTATCATGATTCACACACAGATTTACTGTGTAATGAAATGTTTTAAAGGAGAAGGAGAAACAGGATGGAAAAAGTTACATCAATTCTTGAGTCAATCGACAGCATAGTATGGGGTGTGCCTCTGATCGTACTTATAATGGGAACCGGCATTTATCTCACCGTTAGGCTGGGAGTTCTTCAGTTCAGAAAACTGGGGAAGGCTTTTAAGTATATGGTGAACAATGAGGAAGACGGTATTGGAGAGGTAACCAGTTTTGGGGCGCTGTGTACTGCTATGGCGGCAACGATTGGTACGGGCAATATTGTAGGCGTTGCTACAGCTGTTGTTACCGGTGGACCGGGAGCATTGTTTTGGATGGTTTTGGCAGCATGTTTCGGCATGGCCACCAAATATTCGGAAGGTGTTCTTGCTGTTAAATTCAGGGAAAATAAAGGTAATGGAAGATTCCTTGGAGGACCGTTCAAATACATAGAAAAAGGTATGGGGCCAAGATGGAAATGGCTTGCAAAACTTTTCGCTGTATTTGGCGTAGGTGCGGGACTTTTGGGG